>CAYXWK010000040.1:0-5411 GCA_964468785.1 Candidatus Woesearchaeota archaeon | reverse complement strand
GAATGTCTTAAGGTTTATCGCAAAAAGAAAAACTGCAAAAAGAATGAAATATTCCACTCTGACAAAAAAAGAACTTGAAATATCTTATGAAGAAACTCTTCCTGAACTTGACTGGGGACAAGCATATGCAGGGGAAACAAGACACATTCTCGACTGGCTTTATGGAATAAACCTTTCACGCGCCCTCATGTCTGCAATAAAAACTTCAGGCTCATTCAAAATTCTCTCAATAGGAAGAGTTCAGGGGCCTGCACTAAAAATAATAGTAGACAGAGAACGAGAAATTTCAGAATTCAGACCAGTTCCCTACTGGGAAGTTCTCGCACTAAGCAACGGACATTATTTCAAACATCCAAAAGAAATTTTCGAAAAAAAAGAACTTTCAAAATTTGAAAATATAAAAGATGCTGAAGCAAAAACAGAAATAACTGAAGAAAAAATTTCACCGCCACATCCATTCGATTTAACTACATTACAAAGAGAAGCATATCGTCTTCACAAAATTCCTCCTTCACAAACTCTCTCCACTTCTCAAAAACTTTATCTTGACAGTTTAATTTCTTATCCTAGAACTTCCTCTCAAAAAATACCTGAAGCAATTCAACCAAAGAGCATATTGAAATCTCTGGAAAAAAACTTCCCGTTCGCCAAAAACGCAAATCGCTCAAAACCCGTTGAAGGAAAAAAATCAGACCCTGCACACCCCTCAATTTATCCAACCGGAGAATTCAAAAAACTGGACGGAAATGAGAAAAAAATTTACGAGCTCATAGTTAAAAGATTTATTTCTGCTTTCTCCGAAGATGCAGTGACCAAAAATACCAGTGTAAAACTTACTCCAGAAAACAAAGAATTATATTTCAAATCATCAGGATTAAAGGTTCTCGAAGAAGGATGGACAAAAATTTATCCATCAACTATAAAGGAAAACGTGGTCCCCGAATTAAGTGGGAAAGTAAAAATAGATAAAATAAAATTCGAAGAAAAAGAAACGCAACCGCCAAAAAGATTTACTCCTGCATCACTCATAACAATTTTAGAAAAAAAGAATCTTGGAACAAAGGCGACTCGCTCCTCAATTGTTGAAACTCTTTTTGAGCGAGGTTACCTCGACGGCCAAAGTATCAAAGCAACTTCTTTGGGAATAAAGTTAATTGAATCTCTTGAAAAATATTCTCCAATAATAATCGATGAAAATCTAACAAGAAAAATAGAAGAAGAAATGGAAGAAATTCAGGATAGCTATATTAAAACAAAAAGCTCGCCGGAAGAGTTGGAAAAAAAAGAACTAAAAATAATAAACGAGACAAAAAGAATAATTACCGACATTTCAAAAGAATTCAAAGAAAAAGAAAAGGATATCGGGAGAGAAATATCTTTCGGACTGCAGGATTTCAGACAACAGCAGATAAATACTAACACTTTAAACATGTGTCAAAAATGTAGAAAATCAGAATTGAGAATTATATATTCAAAAAAAACAGGAAGATATTTCGTGGCTTGTTCGGGATATCCTGAATGTAAACAAACTTTTTCACTACCTCCACAGGCCCTAATAAAAAAAACAGACAAAATATGTGAAGAATGCGAATTCCCAAAACTCCTATCAATAAAAAAAGGAAAACGCCCGTGGGAATTTTGTTTTAATCCGGAATGCGAATCAAACAGAAAAAGAATAGACGCGTGGAAATCTAAAAATCAAGACTCGGAAGAACCGTCTCCGCCACGTTGAGTGGAAATTATTCTTGCCATTCCAAGTAACTCTTTTAATTGACCCATAATCTTTGAGTTCTGATTTTTAGTGGAAGCAAGTCTTAACTTTCTTTCCGGACGACTTTCCTGACGCACAACAGTTCCGACATACAAATCATCCGAACTCAACCAGATTCTATTAACTACCAAGTCAATCTCCTTCAACCCGGATCCTTTAATTTTCGTTGAAGGTAAACTGACATTTTTTTCTTTCCCCTCTCCAAGCTGTAAACGCGCTTGAGTAGCCAATGGATTAATCAAAAAGTCATAAACATTTTCTCCAATAAGCGAAGAGGTATTCCCGCCAATTAATTTTTCAACCTTTCGGGTAGCAGAGACTATTTGATCTCTATGATTTGTAACTATGACTACAGAAGAAGAGTTTGAGCAAAGATGCTCTGCCAGATTACCAACATATTCTCTCCTCATTCTTGAAAGTCCTCTCTTTAAGTTTCTTAAGTCAAATTTCAAGTGTGATGTGAGTCCTTCAAGGTCAGAAACTCTCTTTTCATACCTACTTGCTTCTTGAATTACCTCAGAAAATTCTGCAGATTTTTTCTCAAGAAGCTTTTCAAGATAATCTCGCTCACTATTGCCAATTTGTACTAAATAATTCAAATCAGCTACCCTAACAACATATTCACTAAGAAGTTTTCGACTTCCTTCTAAATCCCGTATCACTTCAGAAGTAAATGCGTAATCTCTTTTCCTTTCTTCCAACTCTCCTTCTAATCGCCTATACTCTGGAAAATACCTTTGAAATCTAACAAAAAGTCTGCTTAATAAATTCCCCGTAGGTTCCGGAGAAATAATTCCCCAATTCTCTTCTTCATCCATTCTGAAACTATTTACCTTGTCTGTTCCAAGCTCTCAAACTCGGTCTGACTTTGAGTTTCGGAGATTTGCTTCTTAACCCTCTGGATTTCTTAGCTGCAGAAGTTAATCCTCTTTCCGCACGCTTCCTGTTCGCGCCATTGGAAATCCACTTAGTGGTTCTGTCAGTTTTTATTTCAGATTTCGCAGGATCAACCATTAAAACCTCATAAAAATAATGCTTCCCGTCCTTTCCAAGATTATAAGAATTCAAAACCTCGAGCGTAGGATATTTTCTAGCAGCACGAATTTCTGCGACCCATCGGTAATTCATTTTCAAAGTTTTCTTTATAGTTTGTTTTCTCGACTTTCTTCCCTTTACACCAGCCCTCTTTCTCGTTCTTCCTCCACGCGCAACTCTAACTCTTAAAACGATAAAACCTTCCTTCGCCTTGTATCCCAGCATTCTTGCCTTATCAATTCTAATCGGTTTCTCAACACGAGTAACTGCATCTGAGGCGCGCCAGGCAATCATTTCATTTCTTACTTCTTCCGGACTTCTTTTTTTCCAGCCTTCCCTAAGATAATGATATAATCCCTTAACCATTCCACACACAGAAAAAACCGGTTTTTAAGGTTTTGGGTTTGATAAAAAATTCAACAAATTTTTCAGATAACAAGCAATAAATCAAAACCGTTTTACCAATATCTATTTAAACATTTTAGTTCTTAATCAAGTATGGAAACAAAAAAACGTTTAGAACTAATAAAACGCAACACCGAAGAGGTAATGACTGAAGAAGATTTGAAAATTCTCTTAGATAGCGGAATGAAAATAAAACATTATATTGGCTTTGAGATTTCCGGAAAAATTCATTTGGGCACAGGATTAATGTGTATGACCAAAGTAAAAGATTTCATGGATGCCGGAGTCGAATGTTCAATTTTCCTTGCCGACTGGCATACCTGGATAAATGACAAACTCGGTGGAGATTTAGAAAAAATAAAAAAAGTTGCCGTAGGTTATTTCAAAGAAGGAATGAAAGCAAGTTTGAAGTGTGTCGGTGGAAATCCTGAAAAATTAAAATTCGTTTTGGGAAGCGAACTGTACCATAATAACGATTTATACTGGCAAACAATGATTGATGTAAGCAAAAATACCTCTCTTGCAAGAATGATGCGAAGCATAACAATTATGGGAAGAAAGGAAGGAGAGTCTGTGGATTTTGCAAAGCTAATTTATCCATCAATGCAAGTGGCAGATATTTTTGTCCAGGGAATAACTCTACCCCATGCAGGACTTGACCAAAGAAAAGCACAAGTTATCGCTAGAGAAAATTCTTTGAAAATAAAAACCAGCCCACTATTAGACAAAAAAGGCAAAAAAATAAAACCAGTTGCTGTTCACCATCATTTAATTTTAGGACTTGGAAAACCTCCTGTCTGGCCCGTTCCGAAAGAACAACTTCAGGAATTATGGTCTGTCCTAAAAATGAGCAAATCCAATCCAAATACTTGTGTATTTATTCATGACTCAATCGAAGAAATAAGAAGAAAAATAAAACAAGCTTTCTGTTTAGAAGGAGAAATAGAATTCAATCCGATTCTTGATTGGGCAAAAAATTTAATTTTTACGAATGAAAATAATACTCTAGAAATTAAGAGGCAGGAAAAATTTGGAGGAGACATAGAATACGACTCATATGAAAAATTAGAAAAAGACTTTTCCGAAAAGAAAATTCATCCTGTAGATTTGAAAAATGCAGTAGCTGAAAAATTGATTAAAATTCTTGAACCTGCAAGAAAACATTTCGAACAGCCTAAAATAAAAAAGATGCTCGAAGAATTAGATGAAATAATCAAGCTTCAGTAATATGACAGAAAGATACGTAAGATGGGATGCGACTTCAGAAGAATTTCCTCCAAGCCACGAATACCGATTTATTGTTGTTGGAGATAAAAAGATGTGCAATTCAATACGAAAAAAAATAACTGAATTATTCAAACCAACAGAATTCAACAGATTAATGGCTGAAGGAAAAATAACAAAAAGCAATCTTAAATATTTCGTTATAGGATTCACTTCCTACGGATTTGACCCAACGAAAATGCCTGCAATTATTTCTCAGCTATATCGTGGAGATGTAAAAAGAAACCGAGACATCTGCTCAAGAGAAAGCGACCACACACTTATTGAATTAGTCGAAAGAAAGGCAGAAGCAGGAGAAACTCTGTTTTTTTAACACGAAAAACTTCCACAATTTCTACGAGAGTTAACTTATTAAATCTCCTTTATCTAAAAAACAAATGAAAGAAAAATTTTTTATTACTACTGCAATAGACTATCCGAACGCTGAACCGCACATTGGACACGCATATCAAAAGATAATAGCGGACGTTTTAGCAAGATGGGAAAAACTTCTCGGAAAGGATGTTTTCTTTCTTACTGGAACTGACGAACACGGAAAAAAGATTCAGGAGTCTGCAGAAAAATCAGGAAAGGCTCCAAAAGAATTCGTAGATGGAGCATCAGAAAAATTCAAAAACGCTTGGGAAATTTTGAACATTCAGCCCAATAGATTCATAAGAACCACAGATTCAGACCACGAAAAATTCGTTCAGAAAGTAATAAAAAAATGTGAAAAATCTGGAGATATTTACAAAGGAGAATATGAGAGACTTTACTGAGTCGGATGCGAAGCATACTATACCGAAAAGGATTTAATTGACGGAAAATGCCCTCTGCATAACAGAAAACTCGAAACACTTAAAGAGGAATCTTATTTCTTCAGATTAAGTAAATACGAAAAATTCCTTCTTGAATTATACGAAAAAAATCCGGAAAT
>CAYXWK010000039.1:0-5446 GCA_964468785.1 Candidatus Woesearchaeota archaeon | reverse complement strand
TGGTTCAATTCCTGTCGTCTCGCAATCCATCATAAAAGCAATAGTTCCAGTAGGCGCCAAAACGGTTGTCTGCGCATTCCTGAAACCATATTTTTCTCCAAGTTCAAGAGCATCGCTCCAGCAATCCCACGCATCATTAACTAAATATCTCAACTCCGACGGAATTTTTTCAACATCTATATCCTTAACATGTTCTCTGTGCATATTGATAACTTCCAACATTGACTCTCGGTTTTCCTCAAACCCTGGAAAAGGTTCAACCAAACCCGCAAGCTCTGCAGATGTTTTGTAAGCCGCTCCGCACATCAATGCAGTCAACGCAGCGGCAAGTGCCCTTCCCTCTTCGGAATCGTAAGGCAGACCATGAGACATAAGCAAAGCTCCAAGATTTGCGTAACCAAGTCCAAGCGTTCTAAAGATATGAGAACGCTCAGCAACTCTCTCTGTAGGATAAGAAGCAGCATCAACAAAAATATCCATCGCCGTTATAACTGTTCTGATAGTTTTCTTAAAAGAATGAACATCAAAATTCCCGTCGGAAGTTACAAATTTCAAAAGATTTATGGACGCAAGATTACAGGCAGTATCATCGAGAAACATATATTCCGAGCATGGATTGCTCGCATTTATCTTTCCAGAATTTTTACAAGTATGATATTTATTTATCACGCTATCGCACTGAATTCCTGGATCTCCGCAAATCCAAGTTCCTTCAGCAATTTTTCTAAGAAGCTCTTTCGCTTTGAAAGTTTGACAAATCCCTCCGCCACGGACAAATTTCGTATTCCAATCAGAATCATTTACTACCGCATTCATAAAATCATCCGACACTCTGACACTCATATTACAATTTTGAAAAGCAATACTTCTGTAAGCCTCGCCATTCATTCCGCCATCATAACCTTGTTCAATTAATGCCCACGCCTTTTTTTCCTCGTTCTGCTTAGACTCAATAAATTCAACAATATCAGGATGGTCTATATTAAGGATTTCCATCTTTGCAGCTCTTCTTGTTTTTCCACCAGACTTTATTATCCCCGCATACGCATCATAGCCTCTCATAAAACTAACCGGTCCGGACGCTCTTCCTCCGCCAGTTAATTTCTCTTTAGAACTTCTTAACGGAGACCGATTCGTTCCGGTCCCGCTACCTGCTTTAAACAAATTAGCTTCAGCCATTTGAACAGCCATGATAGAATCCATATTGTCCTCAATACTTTGAATAAAACACGCCGAACACTGAGGTCTGTCTTCACCGCAACGCGCACTCACAACTTTCCCGGAAGACGAATCCCATTTAAATGCAGAAACTCCGCCAGCCTCTCTATTATACTCCCATATTCCTGCATTAAACCAAACAGGCGAGTTGAAAACTGCCAGTTGATTCAAACAGATAGCGGCTATTTCATCCTCAAGAATTTTTGATTTGACATCATCAAAATATTTCTGCTTCAAAGATTGTCTTCCGATAAATCTTGAAACTCTTCCAATTAACATATCGACTCCGCTCTCTCTTTCTCCCTTTAACTGGTCGCCCCAAAAATATTTACTCGCCACAATTTTTATAGCGAGAGGCGACCAAAAATCAGGTCTGCGAACCGCTTTCTGTGTAAACACAACTTTTCCCATATCATCTGTAACGTTAACATTCTCAGAAATCCAATTAATTCTATTTCCTTTCAAATCATACTCAAATGGTCCTTTACCTTCGCTGGTAAAATATCTTTCAAGAATCATAGGAACGCTCAAACGCATCTTTCCCACAGAAGTATTTGAAACGTGAATTTCCTTTCCATTATCTTCATGTCCGTTCAATTCATTCATTTACCAGAAACCTCCCTAATCTCCTTCTTAAAATCATCCAATTCTCTAAAGTCCTTGTAAACAGAAGCAAACCTTATGTAAGCAACCTTGTCTAATCGCTTTAACTCTCGACTAACTAAATCACCTATCAACGCACTCCTGACTTCCCTTCCTCTTTTCCTCAATTTTTCCTCAACATTTGCTAACATTTTTTCTATTTTCTCAACGCCAATCGGTCTTTTCTGACAGGCAATATCTATTCCCCTTTTTATTTTTTCATAGTTGAAAGCTTCCTGCCTCCCGTCTTTTTTTATGACGCGCAACTCAGGACGCTCAATTTTTTCATGTGTACTGAATCTCTTTTCACAACTCAGACACTCCCTTCTTCTACGCACAAATCCTTCTACGTTTCTCTTGTCTACTACCTTTGTTCCGTTACCGCAAAATGGACATTGCACTTTAAACGAACCACAACATCTTGTGGCTCCTCTTTTTTACAACACAATCAATTGTGTTATTGGTATTTCTAAGAAATTAATTATTTAAAGATTTCTGCACACCAGTTTTTATCGAGGATAAAAATAAAAAAAATTATTTAATGATTTTCAAGTGATAAACGGCAAGTTCAGTTAATTGGAGTTTTTTGTTTGATATTTACATCATTAAACAATCGCCATAATCTTTATAATAATAAATGCAATAAAATAAAAATGCTAATCGACTATCAAGCGGATGTTAGAGAACTTCTGCGACCGAATCCTTCAAAAGAGCAAATTCCGGAAGTACGAGAAAACCTCAAAGAAGCTCTAAGAGGGATGAATCAAAATCATAGAGAATGTATTTGTGGAGGATTATACGATTTGGCGTCACAAAAAGGATTGAGAAAAAAATACTCTTTAGACAAAGTATTGGAAAAATTGCCTAAACCTCCTGCTATTGAATCACAAACTCCAGAGTTAGCGGCATGGTTGACAACCGGGGCAATCGCCCTCGCGGGAACAATTCTGTCAGGAGAAGCATTAGATTACATCGACGCAGACATCCATAGATACTTGTCACATATTGCGAAAGGAATAGGGGCAATTGCAAGTCTTGGAATCGGAGCACACGTCGGAGACAAAGTGCACAAATATTTTTCAGGAAGAAAAGAAGAAAAGTATCCTTCAAAATTAGAAAAATTCCATAAAAATTTAGAAATATATCTAATCCAATAAGTATAAATATCAAAAAATCTTTAAGAGATAATGTCCTTTGAATATCTTGCAAACATCAGCGAACTTACCGGAATAAATTTAATTTTCCTTGCGATAATTATAATCTGGACAATGATATGGAAAGGTTTTGCGTTGTGGAAAGCCGGACGCAAAAATCAGCCTATTTGGTTTATAATTTTGCTGATAGTAAACACAATTGGCATCTTGGAAATTCTTTACATCTTCATATTCTCTGAATTAAAGGAAAAAAGAAATCCGAAGAAAAAAAAGAGGAAATAAAAATTTTATGAGCGATTTTCTTTTTATCGAAGATTCCTTAATAGCAGGCAAAGGAGTTTTTGCGAGAAAATCCTTGAAAAAGTTTCAAACAATTTGCTTTTTGAACGGCGAAGAAATGTCGTTAAAAGAAATGATAAGAAAAGTAGATGAAGGAAAAGAAAACGGAGCCGACCCTCTTGAAGTTGAAGACGATATTTATCTGGACTTAGAAGAATTTGCGAGAACATTCAATCATTCATGCAATCCGAACGCATTCGTTCGCGGAAAAAATGAATTGGTTGCGATAAGAAAAATAAAAACAGGAGAAGAAATAACTTACGATTATTCGACAACTATGAACGATAACAAAGAAATAATTGAAGAAAATGGAGGAAAGCTCTGGACTTGCGAGTGCAACTGCGGTTCAAAAAATTGCAGAAAAATAATAGACCAATTCAAGACATTACCGATAAAAACTCAAAAATATTATCTAAAAAATAAATTCGCTCCGGATTTCATTCTTAGAAAATTTTCCTCTCTTTTGCACAAACAATAAATACCTTATATGTTTCATAAAGAGATGCGAACAAATCTAAAAAGACACGAAAAAGTTAGACTTCTCGCTGAACCAGAAAAAGAATACATAGAATATTACGCAGAACCTCCAGTAGAAATAAAAAAGGGAGCAGTCGGTGAGATAAACATAATTCTTCCGAACGGAAAATATCACGTAAAAATAACTAACGAAAAAAACGAAACTATCGCTTACGTAGTAATGGAAGAGGAATTTCTAGAAAAACTAGAATAAAACAATTCATTTTTACCTAAACTGGACTTATTAGGACTGAAAATCTACATCTCAAAACTAAAATAGAAAGAGTTATAAGTGTTAAATTTCTTTAGGACTTAATGGCTAAGCATAAGAAAACAAACTGGCCAGCAATAATAATTGTTGCAATAATTGTCTTGGGAATAGCATATATTGTTAATTTAGGAGTTTCACAAGATTATTCTTCACAAAATAATAATTATAATTCTAATAATTCTTTAGAAATTGATTTGGTTGGTTCTTCACAGATAAAAACGATAAATAACCCTAACCAAATTGTTTCTATAGAGATAGTCGGTAGTAGTAATCAGATTACCGTAACTAAGGAAACTCAGATATCTTTAATTGATATTGTTGGAAGCAATAATCTTTTTAATTTATGTAAAACACATTCTCCCAAGGTAGATGAAACTGGTAGTGGAAATATATTTAATTATTTAGATTGTTAATATTTTTTCTATGGTTTAAGATATTGGAGTATTGTAAAAAATGTTTGAACAAACCCCAAGATAATTAATGAGAATGTCAATCCTATAACTACATTGGTTAATCTCTTAGTTTCTTTTGCTATCTGTAAAGCTCTTAGTCCATTTAGGTGGGAAAATCCTTCTTTGGATAATTTGTACAATGTATCTCCTTTCTTATCTTTTTGTTTGTATCCTTGATTATCTAAGAAACCAGCCAAACCAAGAGACAATAAATCATGTTCTGTTGTTTTTGGCAGAGTTTCCACAACTTTTGAGATGCTCATTTCCTCTGGATATTCTTTCTCATAAAATCCCAATATTCTTTCGTAACCTTTCCTCATAAGTAAAAATCAAAGGAACAAGTTTTTATTTATTTCTCTTTACCAAAAGTATCTTTAAGATAACAATGGAATAAAACAAAAAAATTTAATTAATAAAAAATAAAAAATAATATTGTGCAATTAACTTCTTGCAAGACTGAAAACATGCTTTAATGCAACGATTATTGTTGCAGGTACAAACAATACCGTCAAAGATTCAAGTATTCTGTCAAACAAAGGCACAGCGGAAACCACTCCTTGTCCAAGAGTGCCGACAATAACCAGAATCGCTCCAGCCATTAAAAACGGCGCTACTTCTTCATCAGTGATGTTCAACAATCCGACTATGATACCAATCACTACAAGAAGATAAACCACTCCCTGACTCAGACCTCTAATCTGGAAAAATCCAAATATGACTGCAAGTATAACTCCAATCAAAAAGGACCAGCTTCCCAGCATGTTGCTTTTTTTCTTAGCCATTCTCACCTCCTTTATATTTTTTAAAAGACAATTCAATTTATATATCTTTTGAAAGTATACTGACAATGAATT
>CAYXWK010000038.1:0-5481 GCA_964468785.1 Candidatus Woesearchaeota archaeon | reverse complement strand
TTTGGCAGTGGGCGGAAAAAGGCAAGGACGAAGAACTGGAAAAGATGATTGACTCGCAGATGCTGGCGGGTAAAACGGAAAAAGAAGCTATTAAAATTGCCAAAGGTATCAAGGAGTTTAGTAATGCCTATAACGAAGCAAAAGAACTTCAGAAAGAATTTTTAATAAATCTAGGACTGGCAGGAGCCGCTCCGCCCGCCTTTGCAATCTTTACCGCCAAGAATGTAACTGATATGAGAGACACTAAGGAGGTTGAACATTCCGGAGAGGTTACTTTTTTAACAGATGAACAAAGAAAAAACATACTCAAACGAGAATCAAGACGGCTCGGACTTGCTGATTAGCTCAATAGCAAGAGACCACTTAATAGATTTCTCCATAGCGGTTGACCCTGAATATCAAGACACTTGGTTCCACGAAAAACTTGCAAACATTTTAGAGCAAGCGTTAATTGACTTACAAGACGGCAAGGATGTTAGGATTATATTAGAGGTTCCTCCGCAGCACGGCAAACAATTAGCTCATTCTACTCCCATCCTGACTACAAAAGGTTGGAAGACTCACGGAGAAATAAAGGTTGGAGATTTTGTGTTTGGGCGTGATGGGAAACCTGTATCAGTTCAAGCTGTATCCAAGGAATCTATTGCTCAATATCAGGTTAATTTTACTGATGGTTCTTCCATCAAATGCCACGGAAACCACGAATGGGTGGTTTATGATAGAGGGAAGCATAAGGAAATTATTGTTGAAACCAAATGGCTTGCCAATCAAAAATTAGAGCAGGGTCCGAAATCCGGCAGAGGACATCGGTATCGTTTCCAAGTAGATAGTAATGTTGGAGTAGATTTTCCCCATAAAAATTTTAATTTACATCCTTATATGTTGGGAGTTTGGTTGGGTGATGGGAAGTCTAGTGGTGGCACTATTTGTGCTGCACAAAAAGATAAATCTGTCATTGAAAAAATCATTTCTCTAGGGTATGGAGTAAGTTCTTCTTGGGAGCAAAAAGAAACCTTGGTTAATTATTTTCTGATAAAAGGATTGTGCACAAAATTAAAAAAAGAGGGACTAATCAATAATAAACATATTCCGCAGAAATACTTAATATCGTCTAGGAAGCAAAGAATGGAATTATTGGCTGGTCTTATTGACACGGATGGATATGTTTATCATCAAAATGGCAGAATAACTTTTTCTAATACTAATAAAACCCTGATTCAAGATGCAAAAAAATTGGTTGTTTCTTTGGGTTGGAAGACAACGGTTTGTAGATTCAATCCTAAAGTTTCATCGTCAGGGGTTAATGGGAAAAAGATTGTTTATCAGTTATGTTTTAATCCGACCGAACAGCTGCCTTTAGCTTTACCAAGGAAAGTTAATTTCAACAATGATCCATTGAAGAGGCGTAGAGGAATTGTATCTATTACGCCTATTAAACCAGAGAAAGGGCAGTGTATTCAGGTTGAAGGTGGAATTTATTTGGCGGGCGAAACATTGATACCTACTCACAATTCAGCAATAAGCACAATAAGATTCCCGGCTTGGGCTTTGGGTAAATACCCTAACCTGCCCATAATTGTCGGATCGTATTCAGACAACCTAGCCGTTACATTCGGGCAAGCAACAAGGGACTTAATGCTTTCTCCCGTTTACCAGAAAATTTTTAAAACAAAACTAAGAACAGACACAAAAGCTAAAGGACGTTGGATGACTTCCGAAGGAGGAGGATATACTGCGGCGGGAGCTGGAGGAGCGTTTACCGGAATGGGATTTAAGATTGGAATTATTGACGACTTGTTTAAGAATCGTGAAGAAGCCGAATCGGAAACGATAAGAGAATCACGATGGAATTGGTATAAGTCAACTTTCTATACAAGACAAAGAGGAAATACTGCGATAATTGTCATAGGAACACGGTGGCACTTGGATGATGTGATAGGAAGACTCCTAGCCAAACAGGAAAAGGACGAACAAGAAGGATTGGAAGATTACGACAAATGGACACGGATTAAGTTTCCCGCGATTGCGACAGAGAACGAGGAACACCGAAAAAAAGGTGAAGTGTTATGGCCGGAAAGGTTTTCTTTAGCGAAACTTAAGAAAACCGAAAACACCTTGGGTCCTTATGAATTTTCGGCACTTTATCAACAGGAACCAATATCTTCAGAACACCAAGAATTTAAAGATATGTGGTTGCAATATAGGAAATGGAGCCAAATTGAAGGACTGAACACAAGAAAATTTGCGACCATTGACCCCGGAGGAAAAGAGATAGAACACGACTATACTGGGATAGTCAGAAACTATGTTGACCAACACAATAAGTGGAACATCAAAGCAATCAGGGTTCACTTTGACTCTAAAGAACTTATGGATTACATATTTCGTCTACACGATGAAAACTTTGAAGAAATAGGAGTGGAAGAAACTGTTTATCTGCAAACTTTGAAACCATTTATGGATGAAGAATGCAGAAAAAGAAATAAGTTTCCAAATGTTATTCCGCTCAAACACCATAATACTCAAAAGGAAATAAGAATTAGAGGTCTTATACCAAGATACTCTACCGGCTCAATTTTCCACTTAGAAGGCGAGTGCGGCGACTTGGAAAAAGAAATGAAAGTTTTCCCAAAAGGAGCGAATGACGATGTTCTTGACGCTCTGGCGATGCAGAATGAAATTGCCAAACCGCCAGTAGGGATATTGGAACAAGCAATGATGCTTCAAAAAGAAAGGCAATCAACGGAAAGAATAAAAAAGCGATACGGCCTATAATGTGGATAAGTATTATTGTTTGAGATATGGTATAATGTTAGCACTTATCACTGCGACATTATGGGAGGCAAAAAATTTAATATCATTATATGAGACTTAAAAAACTAATAAGGAAAAAAATAGGGTATTGTCGTTTGTGTGGGGGATTATTCCATACGCATATTCAAGAATATCATTCTATGTATCGTAAATGGAAAGATGAAATGAGACCCATTCAGGATATTGTAAAGGGACAGTATGCCGCAATGGAATGGCATATTCAAGAAATCAACAAGTTAACTAAAAAACTCTTGCGGAGTTGAAATGATAACAAAACAAATCTCCAACGAAATAGAACAATATCTCTTTGAGGACGTAGAGATTGGCGATGATATTCGCCATAGTGAATACAAACTCAAAAAAAGGATTAACTACTTCAAAAACCGGTGGTATGTAACCGGCAAGGTAACGGAAAGCGGAGAGTATGAATACTGGTTTGACCGCATCCAATTCGCAGTCAATCACGAAGTCAAAAACTTACGCCTTGATAGTAAGTATTTTTTAGTATTCTCAAAGAACCCGATTAAAGACTTCCCCGCAGTTTATATTGCAAACGTTTCTCTCCACGAATGGATGGAAGAAACGGGCAGAGCTGAAGAATTAAGCGAATCGGTAGAAGACTTCTCGGCTGACGGTAATATTCTTTTGAAAAAGACCGCAGACGGCTACAAGCGATGTGATATGTTGAATACTTTTCTGACCAACACGACCGCAAGAACAGTGGATGACACGGCAATCATTGAGAGGTTTTATATGACACAGTCCGACCTTAGAAAGAAAGGAGTTTACGACAAGGACAAAGTGGAAATGGTAATCAAAGAATGCGGAAATAAGTTTTTTCATAAGACCGAAAAAGGCATAGGCGAGAACAAATCAACACCGCTTTACGAACTCTACCGAAGAACAGGCGAAGTTTCCGAAAAAGATTTAAGGGAAGCACAGGGTAAAAGCGGAGGCAAAAAGGATAAATACGTTTTAGCAATGTTAGTCATTGCCGGACTCCGCAAGGGCAAGCAAGGACAAGAATATGTTTTATTCGCAGAAGAACTGGACGGCAAGATGTCCGACTACTTCAAGGAAGCTCATCGTGGTCCATACAAAGGCAGATGGTGGAGAGAGGGATTAGTAGAGCTTTTAATGGATCATCAAGTCCGGCTAAACGACATCACCAATCAGATTGCCAGAGGGCTGGAGTGGGCATCAAAAGTTATCTTCTCTCACACTGACATACAAACACTTCAGAATGTCCGCACCGCATTAGACAACGGCTCGCTTATTAAGTCGGCAGATTTAAGACAAGTAGATGTCAGGTCTCACGGATTAGACCAGCTTATAGCAGACAGAAACCACACCATAGAAGAAATGATGGCGATTGCCAACTCGTTTGAAGTTGTCACTGGAGAAGGACTACCTTCAGGCACACCATTCCGGCTCGGAGCATTACAGAACCAAAGTGCCACTAAACTATTTGAATTCCTAAGAAAAAAACTAGCTGTCCCTTACAGAAAAGCGTATAAAGAATTTTGGCTCAAAGAATTTGTCAAAGACATCAAAGGCAAAGATATCATCCGACTGACAGGCGACCAGCAGTTCATTGCAAGGTTCAGGAGGATAGCCGCAGAGAGTTGGTTTAATAAAAATCTCGTTCTTATCGGACCGCACACGCCGGAGATGAGAGAACAGATAATCAATCTAAAGGTAGCCGAGCTTGAAGACAAAGAACCGATGCTTGAAAACTCTAAAGAGATATGGAAAGAAGTCTTGCCTAGACTATTCGTTACTGTTATCGGAGAAGCATACAACACGGAAGAGAGAGAAACAGTTATCAATCTTCTTCAGTTTGAAACCGACCCTGTCAGAAGAGCGTTTTTGACGGATTATATTTATTCAGTTTCTGGAATTCCTATCCCGCCGCCAGTCCAGCAGGAAGTCCCGCAAGTAGGAGCGGGAGGACAGCAACAGCAAAATGAAGGATTTAACGTAAGTCCGGAAGAAGAACCTGTCCCAGCACAAGTATGAACGAAACAGAAAAAGAGCTTAATAGGGAGATAAAGGATATGTATGAACAGATGACTGACCCTCGCAGGCAAGAGGAGAGAGAACTTAAAAAAGAAATTGAAAGAAAAAAAGAATTTAGAATAAGAAGATTTGGATTATGAACACGCAAGCGGCTAAAAAGTTAAAAAAGCTATATCGCAAGCAACTGGAAGCCGAAGCTCAAAAGAAAGTCGGCGAGTGGGGCAGGATGATTAAACCAAAACCGAAATATTGTCCCCATTTTATCTATCGTTTAGCTTGTAAATTAGTGTTAAAATGACTCCGGAAGAATATAAAACAAAACACAAAGAGCTTCAGGACTTGGCGACAAGTATTGATGTCTGGAAACAAACCACGCTTGCGCCAAAGACAGAAAAAGAAGTCAGGGCATTATACGAAAAACTGCAAGCCGAAACTTATGATTTAGAATGTAAATTCCTAGAAAAGAAAATTGAGATTTTTAAAGAGATTTTAGAAGCATTAAAAAAATGATTTCACCTCAAACAGCGCAAAGACTAAAAGAATCGGCAGAATGGAAAGCTGTGGAAAACCATTTGCTTGAATGCCGTGGTATATTGATTGAGATAATTTGCGATGGAAGTTGCTAGTTCCGATCGGGGAACTCGAACT
>CAYXWK010000037.1:0-5579 GCA_964468785.1 Candidatus Woesearchaeota archaeon | reverse complement strand
CAGGAATACACAAAGATAAATTATTAGTTAATATAATTCCGCTATCGGAAGTTTTTGAAATCGCGTTTGAACCTGTGAGGCAGAGCGATGATTCTGTGAGAGTTGTATTGATTAATAAAAAAAATACGCGAATAGAAAATCTTGAGATAGAGTTTGTTTCGGAGTTTTTCAATTCTCGGGAGATTTTTAGTTTTGAGCCTTTTTCGAGCAAGAGTGTCGATATAGAAATAAACAGAAATAAAGAAAGTCTTTCCGCGGGTTCTTATATAGTCGATGTAAAATTTTTAAATAGCAGAGGAGGAATTGTTCAGGAAGAGGTTTTGGAATATCTTGAAAGAGAGGGAACTTCTATTGAAAGCAAAACGGACGGATTCATAATTAAAGAGACTACTATAACAAAAACTAATCGCGGAAATGTAAAAACTCTTTCCGAAATAAGTATAAGGAAAAATGTTTTTTCCAGACTTTTCACGATAAATTCTCCTGCACCGAATAGAGTTGAACGTAATGGTTTTTTCGTTACTTATTATTGGACTCGTGAACTTCAGCCTTCGGAATCGATGGAGGCAAAATCGACGACAAATAGCACAATTCCTTTGATTATTTTAGTAATTGTAGTATTTTCAGGATTTGCCGCAAATACTTATTTCAGAAAATCTTTATTCGCTGAAAAGAAAGTTTATCCTTTGAGAACTAAAGGTGGAGAACTTGCTTTGAAAGTCAGTTTGCGAGTGCGAGCGAGAAAAAATCTTACTGATGTTAAAATTACGGACCATCTTCCCGGAACTATGAAGTTGTATGAGAAGGCGGGAAGACTTCCTGATAAATATGAATCTTCCGCGAGGCGTCTTCAGTGGAATGTCGGCAATCTCGCGAAAGGACAGGAAAGAATTTATTCTTATGTATTATATTCAAATCTTAAAATAGTCGGGAGAATAACTCTTCCGCGCGCAGGCATTTCGTTTTTGTCTAATAATAAACGTGAACACGAATATTCTAATCAGGCATTTTATGCTAGCGAGATAACCAATTAACTTTCGTTGATTGTGTGATTTGTGACTTTATCCGGCATACATAGGACTAACATCCATTCCAGATTTTGCACGTTTCAAATAGTATTCTTCTATTTTTTTATAGCGTTGCGCAGTTTCTCTTGAAACGCTTGGCTTTACTCTTTTTAGGGCTTCTTCAAAATCTTTTAGTGAGACTTCTTTTGAAGTCATGTCTTTTCTCAATGCGTTTAGTGCAGCTTCTCTTACCAGAGATTCGATGTCTGCGCCGACGAATCCTTCTGTCAGTTTTACGAGTTCTTTTATTTTTACATCTTTTGATAGGGGAGTGTTTTTTGTGTGAACTTCGAATATTTTTTCTCTGCTTTCTTCATCCGGAACATCTGCTAAAATTATTCTGTCGAATCTTCCCGGACGCATTAATGCAGGGTCGAGCATGTCTGGGCGATTTGTCGCGCCGATTATGGTGACGTCTTTCAAACCTTCAAGTCCGTCCACTTCTGCTAAAAGTTGATTAAGAACTCTTTCAGTTACTTTGCTTCCCTGTTCTACTCCTCTTCTTCCTGCAAGTGCATCAACTTCGTCGAAGAAAATGACGCAAGGCGCTACTTGTCTTGCTCTTTCAAAAACTTTTCTTACTCCTTCTTCTGATTTTCCGACCCACATACTCAAAAGAGAGGGTCCTTTTACTTGTATGAAGTTTGCCTCTGATTCTTTGGCTACGGCTTTTGCAAGAAGAGTTTTTCCAGTTCCCGGAGGTCCGTAAAGGAGAATTCCTCTTGGTGCTCGGATGCCCATTCTCTTGAAAGATTCGGGATTGCTTATAGGCCATTCGACAGCTTCTTTCAGCTCCTGTTTTGTTTTTTCCATTCCGCCGATGTCATCCCATCCGACGTTTGGAGTTTCAACGAAAACTTCTCTCATCGCGCTCGGACGCACAACTTTTAGGGCTTCTTCAAAATCTTCAGGATTGATTATTGCCTTTTCCAAAACTTCTGGAGGTATAGGTTCTTCATTTTCCAATTTTAATTCCGGCAACATTTTTCTAAGAACGTTCATAGCCGCTTCTTTAGTTAGCGCAGACAAGTCTGCACCGACGAAACCATGAGTTTTTCCAGCGAGAAATTCTAAATCTACTTTTTTGGAAAGAGGCATATTTCTTGTGTGTATTTTTAGAATATCCAGTCTTCCTTGTTTTCCCGGGACTGAAATTTCTATTTCTCTGTCGAATCTTCCCGGACGTCTTAGGGCAGGATCTACGGAATTTATTCTGTTTGTCGCACCGATTACTATGACCTTTCCTCTTGATTTTAATCCATCCATCATCGTCAAAAGTTGTGAAACTACTCTTCTTTCAACTTCGCCCTGGACGTCTTCTCTTTTTGGGGCAATGGCATCAATTTCGTCGAAGAAAATTATTGAAGGAGCATTTTTTTCAGCATCTTCGAAAATGTCTCTGATTTTTTTTTCAGATTCCCCATAAAATTTGCTCATGACTTCCGGTCCGTTAAGCAGAATGAAATTTGCCTCAGATTCGTTTGCTACAGCTTTTGCAAGAAGAGTTTTTCCAGTTCCAGGCGAACCGTAAAGAAGGATTCCTTTTGGAGGTTCAATTCCTAATTTTTCAAAAATCTCCGGATGTTTCAGAGGTAGTTCAACCATCTCTTGAATTTTTTTTATTTCTTCTTTTAGTCCTCCGATGTCTTCATAAAGTATATCAGGAATATGTTCATCCAAAATTTCGACAGCCTTTGGACTCAAAGTAATTTCTGTTTCTTCGTTTATGAAGCATGGGGCGTTTGGAGATGTGGAGTTTACTACGAATCTGATTTGTTGAAATCCTGAAAATCCCTGCCCAAGTAAGTCTTGCAAATCTCCGAAAATGTCTGGGAATCCTTCAGACATTAAATCTTTTCTTCGTTGAACTCCTCCGAGAGAAATTATATCTCCTTTTGTTACTGGTCTGCCGAGAAGCCCTCCTTTTAGCATTTCAGGGTCGGCGTGAACTGTAATTCCTTGTTGTGCAGGAGCTATTGAAACTTTTATTGCAGGTTTCGCATTTGACTTTTTAACGAGAACTAATTCTCCAACTCCTACTTTGGCGTTTCTTCTTATTAGCCCATCGATTCTTATTATGTTTTCACCCATATCCGCAGGATATGCTCTATCTACGATTGCAAGAGTTTCTTTTCCTCCAGTTATAGAAATTATATCTCCGCGTATCAGCCCGAGTTCGCGCATAAGTTGAGGGTCGATTCTTGCTACTCCCTTATGCACATCGTCCTGCAAACTTTCAACTACTTTCAGTCTGAATGTTTTTTCTTTTGAGGTTACCATTTTCTTCTCCTTTCTTCAGCATCGACGAAGTTGAGACTTATTTTTCCGAAGTCTTCGAAACAAAGTCTTACGACGTCGTTCATGTGGTTTTTTACTTCTGAGTGCATGCCATTTATAAAATCGACTATTTCTTTCGGTATACTCACTGCGTGGCTGTTTCCAACCATTCTTAATTTTACAGTGTAGGTTTTTCTCTTTAATGTGTTGTAATGTTTGAATCTTTCTAGGTCTGCAGGGTGAACTATTTTTTCTCCGCACTTTGCACACTGAACAGCTCTTAATTCAAATCCATTTTTTCCAACAATTGTTTGTTGCATTTCGCTGTCGCAATGCTTGCAGAGTATTTTTGCATCGAATATATCTTTCATTGTATATACGTAAAGTATATACTGGTATATAAATCTTTCTCTACTTTTTTATGATTTTTTTAGCGCAAAAAGTTTAAAAGCTCAAGTGTCCTCGTAAAAAAATGCTTTTTAGAAAAAAAGATTCAGGGAAAGAGAAATGTGAGAATTGTGGCTATCTTAGTAGCAAAGATTATAGCTTTTGTCCCAACTGCGGAAACTCTCTTTTAGATGCTGGAAAAGAACTTGAGGATTTTGGTTTGCTTGGAAAAGATGATTTTTCTGGAATAGAACAGCCGATGATGCCGACCGGATTTAGTTTGACTGACAAGCTTTTCTCTTCGATGGTGAATAGTATGATGAAATCACTCGATAAGCAGTTTAGGGAAATGGATAAAGAAATGAACAATTCTTCGGAAATACGAACAATGCCTAACGGAATAAAAATAAAAATTTCAGGACCTTTTTCTATGAATCAGAAGAGAAGGGAGCCAGTTGAGAAGAAAAAAAGTATGGATGAAAGTACTATGAAGAAAATTAGCTCGCTTCCTCGTGAAAAAGCAAAAACTAATGTTAAGCGACTTGGGAATAAAGTGGTTTATGAACTTGCGACTCCGGGTGTTTCTTCTCTTGAAGACATATTTATTTCTAAGCTTGAAAGCGGATACGAGATAAAGGCAGTTGGCGATAAAAAACTTTATGTTAATAGTATACCTATAAATTTACCGATAAAAAAGTATTCTATAATGAAGAATAAAGTTTCTGTTGAGTTTTTTGCAGGAGAGTAGTTTTCTGAAATTTTGTTTATTTGGAACAGAGAAATTTTTTGATGATCCCGCTGTGATTTGAACACAGGACCTCTGCCTTTCCGATAAATTTTATCAGAGCAGCGCTCTAACCAGGCTGAGCTACGGGATCTTAGATGTCTTAAAAACTTTCCTTTTATAAAATTATCTTATTACTCTAAGGAAAACAATTTAAAGCAAATTAACGTTTGGAATGTGTGAAATTCAAATTATCTTCGTTAATATTGTTTCTTTTGTTAGCTCTGACTATTTTTACAGTTTATCTTGCAGTAAGTGAGTTTTCTGGTTCTGCTGTTTGTCTGACTGGAAGTTCTGTTGATGCGTCAAATTGTCTTTCCGTGCAGAATTCTGAATATGGGAGTTTGCTCGGTTTTAAGGTCAGTTATCTTGGTGCAACCGGAGTTTTTCTTCTTCTTGTTTTATATTTTTTTAAATTGATGGGAAAGAGATATTGGGAAAACTTTTATGAGATTTATCTGCTTGGAACTATAATTGGTTCTGTCGGAGCAGTTTACTTTCTGTCTATTCAGTTTTTTGTTCTAAACACTATTTGTTCCTCTTGCATTTTTGTCGACGGAGCAATTCTATTTATTTCCGCTTTGAGTTGGTACGAAAAATGGAAAATGAAGCAGGCGCCGTTGGTCTAGTGGTTATGATGCGAGCTTCCCAAGCCTGCGACCCGGGTTCAATTCCCGGACGGCGCATTTTTTTGTTTGTAAATATCGGAAATAGTACGGAAGCAAATAATTAAAAAACTTCTTTGTTAGTTTGATGGATGAGTTATTTGAAAAAATTCTGGGATTTTTTGAAAGAGGATTCGTGGTCGTCGCTCCTCGTTAGCCTTTTACTTCTTGTAATTCTGATAAAGTTCATAGTTTTTCCATTGATTTCTTTTGCAACTGCTTCCCCGCTTCCTCTTGTCGTTGTTGAATCCTGCTCAATGTATCATGGAAAAAATCTTGATAATTGGTGGAGCGATTATTCTTATCAGTACGAAGAGTTTGAAATCTCTCTGGAGAATTTTAGGGAATTTTCAATGCGAAATGGACTGAACAAAGGAGATATAATTTTTGTTTGGGGGC
>CAYXWK010000036.1:0-5608 GCA_964468785.1 Candidatus Woesearchaeota archaeon | reverse complement strand
AAAGTAAAATTCAAACAAACTGAAATAGGAAAAATTCCTGAAGACTGGGAAGTTAAAGAACTTGGAGAAGTTGCGGAAATAGTGGGGGGTGGAACACCTTCAACAACAAATTCTAATTTCTGGAATGGAAATATTCCTTGGATAACTCCTAAAGATTTATCAGATTTTAAGGAGAGATATATTGATCAGGGAGAAAGAAAAATAACTCAGAACGGATTAGATAGTAGTGGTGCCAAATTATTGCCTAAAGATACTGTCCTATTAACAACTCGTGCACCTGTTGGATATTTGGCTATTGCTAATAGGGAGGTTACAACAAATCAGGGATTTAGAAGTTTGATCCCAAATAGAGAAACGACTTCTGAATTTTTATTTTATCTATTAAAGAAAAATGTTGACTTATTGAAAGCTAATTCTACAGGAACAACCTTTGGCGAGATTTCTGGAAGTAGACTAAAATCTCTTAAATTTGCCTTCCCGCCCCTCCCAACCCAACGCCGCATCGCCGCCATCCTCTCCTCTCTCGACGCAAAAATAGAACTCAACAACAAAATGAATAAAACTCTTGAAGCCATTGGACAGGCATTGTTTAAGAAATGGTTTATTGATGAGCGGAAGGATGGGTGGGAAGAAGGAAAGTTGGGAGATTTAATAGACAATGTAAAAAAATCATTAAAACCTGAAAACGATTTAAGTAATAGAAAGTATGTTCCAATTGACAATCTCCCTATGAGAAAAATAGGATTGGATTCTTACTTACCTTCGACAGAAGCCAAAAGTAGCTTAGTAGGTTTTGAAAAGGATGATATTTTGCTTGGGGCAATGAGAGTTTATTTTCATAGAGTTAATCTATCACCATTTTTGGGGATTACTAGAACTACAACATTTGTTTTAAGACCAAAAAATAAAGAAAACCTATCTTTTTGTTTATTTTTATTAAACATGAATGAAACTATTGATTTTGCAAATGCTCACTCTAAAGGTAGCACTATGCCTTATGCAGTCTGGAATAACTCTCTTGAAAATATGCCTATTAATATTCCAGATGAAACAACTTTAAAAGAATTTAATAAATTAGTATATCCCATTATATCAAAGATCAGAGATACAATTTTTGAGAATCAAAAACTCTCACAAATCCGAGATGCTCTTTTACCTAAACTGATGAATGGAGAGATAAGAGTGAAATGAGTTTATTTGATTTTAGATTAGTAAACATAGAATTAGGATTAGACAAAATAATAAATCTTTTTGGAAAAAAGAGAATAGCACTCATCGAATACAAAATAGACTCCCAACTTCCCGGAACAGTCCACTATGATTTAATAAAGAATGGTAAAGCATGGTTTGGATTAAAAAATCTTGAAGGTAAAAAGTATAAGGTTTATATTGAACTTGAGTATATTTCAGAAAATTATTCTAAAAAGAGTGATTCTAATTATTATAATGGAAAGAGGGAGTTTAATCTTAACGGCTATTCAAATATGGTCTTTCCCGGAATGGACTTAAAAGAATTAAGCAAACTAGCAAAGAAAGGAAAATCGGTTCAGATTAAAGTTAATTGTACCGTAAAAGATGAGAACGACAAATTAGTAGAAAAGAAGTTACCTCTTAGTTTTGTTTATAGCTCAACAAATCAGTCTTGGTATTTAGAGCCTTAGAAGGTGACCACAAAATCCTTAAAATGTAGTCACCCAAAAACATAAATTTTAAATATGTAGTCACCCATTATATTATTATGCACTTAGAGAAAAGAAAATCCGACAAGAAGATTAAGTATTATCTGGCTCATTCTTACCGAGAGGGAGAAAGAGTTCATAAATTTAGAAAATATCTCGGAGTTAATTTAAGTTCTGGCAAGCTAAAAGAAAGGGAGAAAATTGCAGAAAAGCTCATATTGGAAGAAATACATAAATACAATATTATCAAAGACCCTCTGCATTTTGAATTATCGCAAGATGAGATTAAAGAGATAAAGAAACTTGAATCTGAAATTCCTATAAAAATAAGTCATTTATCTGAAAAGAACTGGAAAACATTTTCTGAGATTTTTACCTATAACACAAATGCCATAGAGGGAAGTAAACTTAATCAAAAAGAAGTTAAAGAATTACTTGAAGAAGACAAATGGCCTGACAAGTCAAAAGAAGATATTGCAGAGGCATACGGGGTTGACGAAGCAATAAGATTTGTAAGAATAACAAAAGAACATATCTCTTTGGAGTTGATTAAGAAAATTCATAAAATTGTCTTCAATAATTCAAAAGCTTTTGGTGGAAAATTTAGAAAGAAAGGGGAAGAAGTTGTTGTTAAAAATAATCTTGGAGAGGTTGTCCACGAAGGCGCTCCCCAGTCAAGAATAAATTATCTGCTAAAAGAACTAGTTGATTGGTATCAAAAAAATAAGACAACATACCCTGCTTTGGTTTTAGCAGCCGTTGTCCATAATCAATTTGAAAACATTCATCCATTCGCAGACGGAAACGGAAGAGTTGGAAGAATTCTTTTAAACAACATCTTGATAAAACATAATTTGCCTCCATTGAATATTGATTTTAAGAACAGGGCGGAGTATTATGCCTCACTTAAAGAATATGAATTAAACAAAAATTTAAAACCAACGATTGAGCTTTATTTTAAAGAGTATAAAACTCTTAAGGAAAAATTAGAAAAATGAAAATCACAGAAAACGAAGTTGAAGAATGGGCATTGGATATTTTGAAAGATGATCTCGGATATAAAATTCTCAATGGGCTTGAAATATCTCCTGGGGGAAGTAAGCAAGAACGAACAGATTTTAGAGAAGTTGTTTTGAAAAATCGGCTACTTAATGCAATTGAAAAGTTAAATCATGGAATTCCTAAAGATGCTCAGGAAGATGCAGTTAAGAAAGTCTTGAGAGTATCCTCTCCAAATCAGATTCTAGACAATCAACAATTTCACAAACTGTTAACTGAAGGAGTGCCAGTCTCTTTTAGAAAATCTGGAGAGATTAAACATGAAACAATTAATTTAGTTGACTTTGAACATCCAGATAAAAACGAATTCTTAGCAGTAAATCAATTTACAATTATTGAAGATAAATATAATAGAAGACCAGACATTATTCTTTTCGTTAATGGTTTACCTTTGGCAGTAATTGAATTGAAAAACCTCGCAGAAGAAAAGGCTACTATTAATGATGCTTTCACACAACTTCAAAACTATAAGGCACAAATTCCTTCATTATTCAGATTTAATGAAATTCTTGTTATTAGTGATGGAACTTTGGCAGAAGCAGGAACGCTTTCTTCTACAAGAGATTGGTTTGTAACATGGAAAACAATTGATGAGAAAATTCCAAAGAACAAACTTGGAATGGAAGTTTTGTTAAAAGGTATGTTCAATAAAAAAGTATTCTTAGATCTAATTAGAAGTTTCGTTGTATTTGAAAGAGATAAAGAAACTGTTAAGAAAATCGCTGCTTATCATCAATATAATGCTGTAAATAAAGCAGTTGAATCGACAATAAAAGCAACAAAAGGAAATAAAAAAGCTGGAGTTGTTTGGCACACTCAAGGATCTGGAAAGTCTCTTTCTATGGTTTTCTACTCTGGAAAACTTGCGCTAGAAAAACAACTTGAAAATCCAACCATTGTTGTTTTAACAGATAGAAATGACTTAGACGATCAGTTATTCAAAACTTTCTCTAGATGTTCAGAAATATTAAGACAAAAACCAGAAAACGCAGAATCAAGAGAACATATAAAGGAGTTGTTAAGAAAATCTTCCGGAGGAGTTATTTTCACAACAATTCAGAAATTCTTCCCAGATAAAGAAGAAAAATTTCCTGAACTTTCAGATAGAAGAAATATAATTGTTGTTGCAGATGAAGCCCACAGAACTCAATACGGATTTTCCGCCCATGTTGTAAAAACAAAAGACGAACAAGCATTTATCAGATATGGATTTGCTAAATATCTTAGAGATGCTTTGCCTAATGCTTCCTTTATTGGATTTACAGGAACACCAATTGAAAAACAAGATAAATCAACACCCGCTGTTTTTGGAAATTATGTTGATAAATATGATATACAGCAAGCAGTTGATGATAGAGCAACTGTAAGACTTCTTTATGAAAGCAGACTCGCAAAATTAGGCTTAAAACCAGAAGAGAGAAGAAAAATTGATCCGTCTGTTGAAGAATTAACTGAAGATGAAGAAGTTAAAAATAAATTGAAATCAAAATGGGCAAGACTTGAGAAAGTTGTCGGAAGTCCAGAGAGACTTAAAAGAATTGCAAAAGATATTGTGGATCATTTTGAGGAAAGATTGAAAGTTTTGGATGGAAAGGCAATGATTGTTTGTATGTCGAGAAGAATTTGTGTTGACCTTTATAATGAGCTAGTTGCCCTTAGACCTGAATGGCATAACAAAGAAGACAAGGAAGGAATAATTAAAGTTATTATGACTGGTTCTTCTTCTGATCCTCAAGAATGGCAAGATCATGTTAGAAATAAACAAAGAAGAGAATCAATAGGAGAGAGATTTAAAGATCCAAAAGAAGAGTTGAGAATTGTTTTAGTAAGGGACATGTGGCTTACTGGTTTTGACGCTCCTTCTGTCCATACAATGTATATTGACAAACCTATGAAAAGTCACGGCTTAATGCAAACAATTGCAAGAGCAAATAGAAAATATAAAGACAAAGACGCAGGATTAATTGTTGATTATTTTGGAATTGGAAAAGAATTGAAAGATGCAGTTATGCAATATACTGCTAGTGGTGGTAAAGGTAAACCTATTTTTGATCAGAGTGAAGCAGTAAAGAAAATGTTAGAAAAATACGAAGTCGTTAAAGATATGTTTTACGGTTTTAATTATAAAAAATTCTTTGAGTTGAATCCTAAAGAAAGACTTTCAATAATTCCAAATGCAGTTGAACATATACTGAAAGGAAAAGATAAATTGAAAGAAAGATTTGCTAGAGAAACAAGCGCGCTTGTTAGATCATTTGCTCTTTCAGTTCCTGATGAAAGGGCTATGAAAATAAAAGAAGAAGTTGGTTTCTTCCAGGCAATCAGATCAACAATTGTAAAGAACACAACTGTTTCTGTTAGAAATTCAATAGAATTTGATACTGCAATTAAACAAATAATTTCTAAAGCGGTAATTTCAGACAGAATAATTGATATATTTGAAGCAGCAGGAGTTCAAAAGCCAGACATCTCAATTTTATCTGATAAATTCTTGTTAGAAGTTAAAGAAATACCTCAAAAGAATTTGGCATTTGAAGCACTAAAGAAACTTCTAAATGATGATATTAAAATCAGATTCAAGAAAAACGTTGTTCAGGAGAAATCTTTTATGGAAATGTTAGAGAAAACGATAGCAAGATACACAAATAAAAGTATTGAGGCGGCTCAAGACATAGAAGAGTCAATAGGCTTAGCAAAGAAGATCAGAGAAGAACAAGAGAAAGGAAAAGAACTTGGACTGAATAATGATGAAAAAGCATTTTATGATGCTCTAGCAGAGTGTAAAGAAGCAATAGACGTTCTAGGAGATGAAAAGTTGAGGATTATTGCTCTAGAACTTGTTAATATGATTAGGAGTAGTGTTAAAATAG
>CAYXWK010000035.1:0-5667 GCA_964468785.1 Candidatus Woesearchaeota archaeon | reverse complement strand
CTCGTCGGTGACACCGATATGCTCGCGTTGCAACCGCAATCCTTATATGCTGATGACGCTATCATTGGAACGATTCGAGTTGCCTGCGCAGGGACGGGAGACGATAGGTGAATGTCGTCGATTCCAATCGACTCGGGAACGACATGTTCGATCGTAGTGAATAGTATCGATGCGTGGCAAGACAAACAAGTCACCTTTCGATTCTAGCGCGCTTTAACTCACTCGTCCAATGGCATTTCGTCTTGCTGCATCGGTTGGTCCGAGATAAGATGCATCGTTCGGAGACGTTGACCAAGCTGGATTTCATTTATGAAGGTACAAGGACCATCCATGCAGATCACATCTGTCAAAAACCAACCTCAGATGTTGACTGCCGTAGTCGAACTAGCTGACAAGAATAAGAAGTGGCTCGGCCTCCTTCCCCGTGAGGCGATTAGGGAATTCGCAAAGCAAGATCAGATTGTGATCGCACTCGACGAAACTGGAAGCGATCTACTCGGATATCTGGTCTATTATGCGGCCCGGATGCGAGCGAAGATCGTTCATTTGTGCGTAGATGAATCCCGGCGCGGATTAGGAGTAGGGAGACTCCTTGTCGAGGAGTTGAAGCGGCGTGTAGCGCATCTTGACGGAATTACTCTGTTTTGCCGAAAAGACTATCCGGCATGTAGGTTCTACTCGGCCATCGGTTTCCAGGCTGTCGGACATCATCAAGTCCGAATCGATCTTGAAACTCGCTCAATAGAAACGGCAGGCGCTGCCGAAGGGCCAGTAGCCGGATGAAACTCCGAGCACCCTTTTTGCTCCCCGTGGCGATGTTGGCTCCACGCTCCATATCCGAAAGATAAGACAGTACAAGAGAGCTGTTTGTTTCTGACAAGCCTGGAATGCCTGCTGCGACTTTCGCCTTCCATGCGAGGTAACGTCCTTTGGAGTTGTGAGGGTCGATTTTCATGCTATCCAGACGCACGTCGAGTTCTTAACAACTCATCCGAAATGCCCGTTCCCCGCGATTTCTGCCAAAAGTGGTCGATGCGCAGGCCGGGATTCGAACCCGGGTTATCTCGTTTCTGCTTCTCGAAATTAATCAACTTCTTGGCAACGAGACGTACTAACCACTGTACTACCAGCGCTTAAAATCTTATGAAAAAGAGTTATTTAAATTTAGTGCAGTTCCGAAATACCCATATCCTTCTTCGCTTGGGAAGTAAAATATTTGATTGCCGCATCCAAGTCGCAATGTTTCCAGGAAGAAAATCCCGGCGTCGGTTGATAGCAGAAAGTGTGCCTTCCGCAATCAATCCCGCAATTAAAAATTTCGGCGATTTCCTTTTCGAAGAGCTTAACTATTTTAGAGGAGTCTGTTCTGCCGAGTCCGGAAACATTTTTCGAAATCGCGAATAAAACAGCTCTTTCATGTTTTAGACTATCATAATCTGCCAGATAATGTTCTAAACAGCTAGCCGTAACAAATTCTATTGGAAGATATTTTCCTCTAAACTCTTTCGGAACGGCCATAGAATGATATTTTGAACGCACAGAAGCGTAAGCCATAATTTGTCTTTCTTCAGAAAATTCTTCATCTTCCATATTTCTTCCTGTCAGAACGCTTTATAATTTTTTCGAAGCAAAATATTTTAAAACCCTCTTCAAGATATCTGCGTATGGGGCTGTGGGGTAACCTGGTTAGCCTTCGAGGTTTGGGACCTTGCGATCCCGGTTCAAATCCGGGCAGCCCCATACGGTTTGAAACAGCGCTTCAAATCGCCCAAACTTTTGCAGTTTAAGAATTCGCCGAACAAAGTTCTGCGAAGACGAGCAATCCTCTACAAAAGATTACTATCTGAAACTCGCAATAAAATCAAAATCCCCATTCTTTCTGAACTTTCGCAACTTGATTTTCAATATCTTTTTCCATCTCTTCAAAAGATGAATAAATCTTGTGAAAATGCGTAACAAGCCACGGATGATTAATCAAATCCTTTTTCGCGCAAACCAAAATCTTCGGATTTTTCGCCATTGCACGCGCCATAACAAATTCCATTATAGTTCCGATACTCTTGTCGGCGTTGTGGTCAACAATCCCAAGAATTCCGCGCGAATACGCAATCGCAATATAATCTCTCTGCGTCAATCTCCATTCATATCCGGGAGTTTTAACAATTTCTTTTCCGGCATCTCTATCCCGAACATCTTCTCTTCCCTCACCCTCAACATCATAAAACGGATTTATCAATGCAATTTTCGGGTGTTTCTTCTCGAACTTCAATTCCCAATTCCGAACATACTCTCTGCTCGCAAACGGATGTGATAAATAAAATGTAAAAAGTCCTTTCGGAAATTTAACCTCTGGTGCCTTCAACTTTTGCGCCCAGTTCATCTTACTCTCATCCATAAAAAACCTCGTGCTTAGAAGTATATAACGATTTTTCTTCTCTAGAGCATAATAGAAAACATTAAAAACGCTTAATTTCAATAACTGAAATGGCAAGAAAAACAAAGAAAATAAAAGCTGCCGGAAAGTTTCGTACGGGACAAGGAAGAACACTAAGAAAAAGATTTAACGATGTCGAAGGTTTGCAAAGAAAAACTCAACCCTCTCCGTTTCATCCTACCGGGCGGGCTAAAAGAATAGCAGCAGGAATATGGAAATGTTTGAAAACCGGAAAAGTATTCGCCGGACACGCATATCACCTTACGAAAAAGCAATAGTTGTTATAACTATAAGAAAGTAACAATCCAAAAGGTTTTTATACCCCTGACTTCTTGAAAATTTATGAAAAATGTGTATTTTGGTAGAAACACTGAAGGAGAAGGCAGAGGATATAGATTGTACGCCGAAAGTAAAACAGGTCATAAAATAGACGTAAAGTTTCCTATTAATCGTGTCGATGATTGTTTAGCTGTTCTAGTGAACTCTTTTAATAAAGGTTTCATAGATGGAAGTGAAGCGTCAGAACTTGTAGATGTTTTGAAAGCTGGAGAACATGTTTTCAAATCTATTGAAGCAGTCCGAGATAAGTTTAAAGGAGGAGAATCTTAATAATTCTTTTTCCAATGAATTTAACAAGAAGACAATTTCTCGGAAGCGTCATCGGCGCAGGAGTAGCATATTCTCTTGGGAGTTTGGAATCACTTGCCGAAGAAAAAAAACCGGAATACGAAATATCAGAATCCGGAGTCGGTTTAATAAAAGAATTTGAAGGATTCAGAAGCAAACCTTACAAATGTCCTGCAGGAGTCGACACAATCGGTTACGGACACGTAATAAGAAAAGGAGAAAGCTACACTTCAATCACAAAAAAAGAAGCAGATAAACTATTAAGAAAAGATTTGGGTCCGTTTGAGAGAACAATCCAAGACAAGGTTGAAGTTCCCTTAAGCCAAAACCAATACGACTCATTATGTAGTTTCATTTTCAACGTCGGTTCAGGAAATTTCAATTCCAGCACAATGTTAAAAAAACTCAATGCTAAAGATTACACTGGGGCGGCAAATGAATTCCCTCGCTGGAACAAGGCGGGCGGAAAAATAATAAAGGGGCTTGTCAACAGACGCGCAAAAGAAAAAGAATTATTCAACACGAAATAACATCTTCTCAAAATTCTTCTTCGCCTTTTCTCTTCTCGACTGATGCTCTTTCAAAAAATCGTTAATCTTCGCAATCGTAATTTTCTTCATCTCTCCAGAAAGCAATTTCCCGGAAAGATAATCTCCCTCAATTTTCTTCAACTCACCATCATCTTCAATAAGTAAATACCTCAAGTATTGGAACGCGATATCTACTTCCGGATTCCCTCCCTTCGCGCGATGTTCTTCCAAAGTATCTCTCCCTCCAGAAAACGCATACTTGTTTATTTTTCTCTCAACTTCTTTCGGCGAATCTTTAAGATAAATCGCACTTAATTCATCAGAAGAGCTCATCTTACCGCTCTTTCCCTGCAACGGCGGAAGAAACGAACACTGAATGGAAGCAGGCTTATAATGTCCAAGTTTAGGCAAAATATCTCTCGTAATTCTAAAATGAGGGTCTTGGTCAACAGCGTGCGGAATCAAACACGGAATTTTCTTTTTCTTCAAAACCGACGGCAAAAACGCAGGAACTGCTTGCATAGAGGTATAAAATATAGAACCAATATTAGAACTTTCGTTCATTCCAAAAGACGCCTTAACCATTGAAAAAGTAATCTTCTTCGCAACTTTACACGCTTCAGGATACATCAATCCTGCGTGTTGAGTATCGACCAAAAAATGCGTTTTTTTCAAATCAAATCTCATCGCAGCCACATCAATCATATTCTCAATTAAAGTTTTCTGTAATTCCTCATAACTATAATCTCCAAACAAAAACTTCTCATCATCAGTAAACTGAAACCACAACCCCACTCCAAACTTGTCCTGCAACCACTTTGTGAAAACCCAAGGCATCGGATGTCCTAAATGAATATCTCCTGAAGGCCCTCTGCCCGTATAAAGAAAAAACTTATTGCCCTTTTCATATTCATCTAAAAGCCAGTTCAAATCCCTATGCGCGAAAAAAATTCCTCTCCGAAGCATAAAATGAATTTCCCCAGCATTCTTCTCAATTCGTTTCATAAGTTTCTCATCAATTTTTGAAACTCCAAAATCTTTAACTAACTTAGTATAATCTACCTCTCCCTTAACAGAATACGGCGTAACGCTAAACTCTTTTCCCATTCACTAAATCAGCCGAACAACTTTATAAAACTGACGCAAACAGGCAACTCTGAAATATTCACACCATCAACAAATTTATATATGAATTCAGATTAATACATAAATGACATCAATAAAAAAGAGCGTTTTTCTTTCTCTAATACTTTCAATTTTCTTATTTTCTTTAGTTTCAGCGGAAATTTTCATAGAATCACCAAAAAGTCTTTACAGTTTTGGAGATGAAATGTCTCCAGAAATAAAAATAACCTCAGCAAGCCCGACAGGAGATTTTTTTATCCTTTCTTTGATTTGTGGAGAAAGTGAAATGGAACTTTACAAAAGTCCAATAACTTTTAGTTCATCAGGGGAAAAAATTCTCTCGATTTCAACAACTCTTGAAGGATTCATAGTATCAAAAGTAAGCGGAGATTGCTTTCTTCACGCGAGCTATGCGGGAGAAACTTATTCAACAAATAACTTCAAAATTAGCGGGAACATAGAAGTCAGTTTCACAATGGACAAAGTTCTGGTCGAGCCCTCAGAGTCAGTATCATTATCCGGAACCGCAACAAAATCCAATGGAGAAAATTTAAATGGATTTGCAGAAATCTCGATAAAAGAAATCGGCTTTTCAAGAAATGTTCAGGTAATTGATGGGCATTTTAGCACAACATTCGGAATTCCCTCTTCAACCGCTGCAAAAAGCTACGAAGTGCTGGTCAGGTCATTTGAAAGAAACGGATTCGATATAATAACGAACGAGGGAACCTCAAAAAAAAATCTGATAGTGAAGCAAATATTAACTTCCGTCGACATCGCCTTTGAAAATCAGGGAGCAACACCGGAAAGTGAATTTTATTTCATTGTTCTTGCAAACGACCAGACAAAAAATAATATTGATATGGATTCCACAGCGACACTTGAAGATTCACAGGGAAATATTTATGAACAATCTCTCGTGAGAACGGGCAGAAAAACCTCTTTTTTTAT
>CAYXWK010000034.1:0-5770 GCA_964468785.1 Candidatus Woesearchaeota archaeon | reverse complement strand
GAGTAAAAAGGGTTTTGTCTCAGAAATAAAAAAGAGCCCGACGGGCGAAGAATACCTTCGAAGACAAAGATGGAGAATTTCAGACTCCGCCTTCAAAGCATATTTCAACCACCAATAAGCTTTTATTAATTGAACCTCTTTCTCCTCAATGGATGAAAAAATAAAAGAAGCATTCTCAAGAGTTAAAGAAGACATTTCTTCTCTAAAACTTTCTCTTTTAGAACTCAAAGAAGATATTTCTTTAATTAAACGAACTATTAGACAGACAGACAAACCGACAGACAGACAGACAGACGACTTCTCTCTCCAGACAAATGGTTCAGGTTATTCAGATTTAAACGCTTCTAAGGGCTCTAAAGTGCAAAATATTAACATTTCCACAGGAAATGAAGGGGTTCAGACAGACAGACAGACAAACCAACAGACAGACAGACAGACAGAAAAGTTCGCACAAGACAAAATAGATAGCATAAAAAACGTTTCTGAAATAATAGGTTCTTTAGATACTCTAAGAAAGGAATTGAGATCCAAGTTTAAGAAGCTTACTTCTCAAGAAATGCTGGTCTTTTCCTCTATTTATCAATTTTCCGATGAAGAAAAAAGCGCAGATTATTCCTCAATTGCCGACAAATTATCTCTCTCTGAATCATCTATAAGGGATTATGTTCAGAAGATAATTGGCAAAGGAATTCCCATAGAGAAATATAAGGAAAATAACAAGAAAGTCTCCCTTTCCATACCTGCAGACTTCAAAAAATTGGCCTCTTTACAGACGATAATCTCTCTCCGAGAGCTATAATTCTTTTTTCTTCATTCCCCAAAGAAGTTATTCCCTTAAACGAATAAATCCTACTCAATACTGATTACTCGCTCTCTTTTTCTTGTTCGTTTAATACTATCTACTTTTTACATATTCTTCTCCTTTGTTCTCTTTCCACTCCTACTTTTAGAATTTTTACTGCCATATCTCTCCCTTTTCTTTTTCTCACCAATTTTCTTGCCCCTTTCTATTTTTTAACTCTCACTTTTATCTTTTTCCCATTAATAAGTTCGTTTAATATCATTTTTTCTTACTTCCAACTCTCACTTTTCCATATTTTTGTAGTTTTTCTTTGATTTTTTCATTTAGATAGACTCTTTTCTTCCCATTCTTCTCCGTTAATTCCTCAATCAAACCCTCACTTTTCTGTTTTATCGCATTTATTTGTCCACGAATAGTGGATTTGTCTTTCCCTAACAAAAGCGCCAAATCTTCATAGCTTAGCTTCATTTCATTATTTAGAAGAGTAAACACCACTAATCTCTCATTGCCTGAAAGACTTTTAATAATTTCATAAAAATTATCTGTTTGGACAACTGTTTGGACAACTTCTTGAACATCTTCAACGCTTGTTTGTTTACTCAAAACAGGCAATTTTTTAAACGCCTGTTTGCTTTTTTGATTTTCGACAGCAAACGCCAAAGCCTCTCTTAAGCTCTCTACTTCTTCTGTTAACGAGGATAAATCTTGCTTAAATCCATAAATAATATCAAACAGCTGTTTATCGTGAGCATCAAGGTGTTTAATCCATTTGCTAACAGAATCTATATCTTTTTTAACAGAAGAAAATGCTTCTTGAGTTTTTTCGCTCAATTCTTCAACTTTGTTTTTCCGAAACCATCCAAACATAAACTATTTCAAACAGCCATAATATATAAATTTTACTATTTTAAGCTCTTTAAAGCATATCTGTTTAAAAGACAAAACTAACTAACAAACACCCGAACAAACACGATAAATAAAAAAGAACAGCAAAGAAGAAGGATTAAACAGCTGTTTGGACAACTCCAAACACCGCTCAATCCGTCGCGAAAACAAAAAGTCGATTCATTTCATATCCAATTTCATCAAACAAAAAACAAAAATATATAAACGGGCGTTTATTAAACTAATACATGAAAGGAGGTGTCAACATGAATAACATGAGCGCAGTTGACTGGATAGCAAGAGTTCTTGTAATAATTGGCGCATTAAATTGGGGACTTGCTATTTGGAACGTCAACTTAGTCGGCGGATTGGGAACATTAACAACTATAATTTACGCTTTGGTCGGACTTTCAGGTATCTGGGAAATAGTTAAGCTGTTCAAAAACTAAACGCCACATCAACTTTAAATTTTATTTTATTATTATCTAATGAAATACTTCAAGCCAAAGCGTTCTTTCAAAAAGGAATTAAGAAGACAGCTCCGCTTAGCGCTCTTAGCCACGATCGGTTTCACTGTAGCTTTCGCTTGGCGCAACGCAATTTTTAATTCTTCAAACAATCTCATGAAGGAAGTCATTTCTTCCTCAAACATTCTTCTTAATGAGATTTTTACAGCAACATTTATTACCTCTATTGCAGTAATTCTGGCGTTATAACTTCAAAACTATTCAAGGAAAATATATGCCTGAACTAACAAAGCAACAGCAAAAAGAAGTCAAAGAGGAAGTGTCCAAACAGGTTGAGAAAGAAGTAAACAAACGACTAAACAAACAACTGTTTGAACGTTCAAAACTCATAGGTTCAGAGTTTAAACGACAAACCTCAACGGCACTAATCGCCGCGCTTGGTTTCATCATAGCACTATCTTGGCAAACACTCTTGCGAAAATTTGTCGAAGACCTTCCTAAAACAGACTATCTTCTTAAACACCCTTACCTTGCAGATTTCTACACAGCTGCAATTGTAACTTTGCTGGGAATAATCGCTATAATGTTCATTTCGCGCTGGGCAAAAAAACCCGTTGAGGCAGTCAGATGAAATTCTGCAAACGCTGTTGGCTCCATATTTTAAGCAACACAAGTTTAGCTACGCTCATCTTTTCATCAGTCGCAATTTTCTATAAAATTTCTTCAGACACCCCAATCCACCCCCTTTTTATAGCAATGCTCATCACATCAATCATAGCCAAATCCTGGGCGGACAAAACCCTATCAGAATAGCTCAAACTTCTTAGCGTTTCTTAAAACTTTAATTTCAATCATTAAGTTCGTTTAACCATCACAATTTCCGCCACAACTCTCCAAGAAAATAGCCACAATAATCTGTGAGGCGCGCAGCGCCGAACGCGCGCGACACCGAAAATTATTAACTCCAGTACCCTCCTTAGAAAAGATTATACAGATTGGTTGATTGAATTAAATATGGTTCAGCAGATAATTATGGGGTTTGTAAACTTAATTTTTGGTATTTTAGTGATGGTTTTCTCAAGGCAAGTACAAAAATTCTTTTTTGTTATTTCTTTTGGTAATGCCTTTTTTGACGACACTAAAAACTTTAAGAGCGAAACTTTAAGGATGTCAAAATTAAATAAGTTCTTTAGTAACAAAGGCTATGAGCGGGGCAGAAAAGTTGTTTTCTATATTTTCGGCACTTTACCTTTTTTAGTAGGGGCGGTATTAATTATAACCGGGATATTGGGGATAGTATTAATTAAATAATTGTAATAACCTCAAAGCTTCGCACAAGATACATTAAACGAATAGGCAAAAACAAATTAACGCGAACTCATAAATTCTTCATATGAAACAGATCCCTTAAATCTTTTCGATTCCTTCTCTTCTTTTAGCTTCTGTTGTCCTATGTCTTTAAGAAAAGATACTCTTTCATCTTTTCCAAGAGATTCATACATTGCTCTCGCCGAACGAACATGAACCACATTTTTATTTCCTTCAAAATATCTCATTACTCTTTTTTCATACATCCAATAATTAGGATGATTCATTTTCTCTCCTGCTCTCGCTACATCTTTTGTAAATTCTTCTAATGTTTCAAATTTTTTTAACGCGACTTCCTTTAAAGTTCTTAACTGGTCTGGATTCAGTCTTACAGGTCTAACCGTCATCTTGCCACCCATCTAAACCAACCGAATTTTATCTTTTTATATTTTCCTAAACCTCAAATCTCTAAGCGAAATCTTCCTCGCTTTGCCCCAAACTTTCAGCATAATAAAAAGTTCGTTTTGCCAAAGCTAAAACTTTTAATCAAAAGCTAAAAAGTCAAGCTTAAGAAATAAGTTCGTTTAAAAAACAAAAAATATTTTAACCCATCCAACGTTTAAAATAAATGGGTGTTCTCTTAAACGTCCCGCTTCAAGAAATTTGTCCGTCCGAACATTTTCTAAGAAAAGATAGTATTCAATATGCTTTAGAACAGCGTCTGAAAGAAAAGGCAGTTGTTCCTCCGTTTGTACAAATGCAAAACAACCGATATTACTTAATCGACGGTCACAATCGTCTCGTAATAAATCATCTTTTTGAAGATTCAACAGTCGCAGTTTACGTCGCGTCTTCAGAAAAAGACTTTATATCAGAGCATTTTAATGGATGGCAAATTTTTGATGTGAGAAATTCTAACAAAACTCTGGAAAAAAACTTCTCCGCCACAATAGCTAAATCACAACAATTGACAGAAGTTTACAGAATCAACTCAATAAAAAGTTTAGTTGACGATTACATCGAAGGCGGAATCACTGCATGGGTCAATGAAGATTTGAGTTTTCTGAAGAGTTTGGATGCAACTTTGAGAGAATTCAATATGTTGCAACGCCAGAAAATTTATAATCTTTCTTAATTAACTATCTCAATGCAAACAGAAAGATATTACTTGATAAAGGGACTTTTCGAAGACGACAATTTAGACCGAATAGTTTATTCTGCGTTCCATGAAAATAATTCTCAAACAGTGACTTTGGAAAGATTGCGAGAAATAGCTTTACTAAATTGCGACGTTGAAGAACTCGGCACAATTATCACAAAAGAAGACTTAGCAAAAAGAGAAAGTTCCTCGAGCAAAAGGCCTATTTCAAAAACTTATTTTCCAATAGTCAATGACACTTTGCATTGGGACAATCATAGAGTAGTAGTCTGATTATTTATCTTTCTTAAAAATCTTAACAACTTCAATCTCAAAATTCAAATCCTTTCCGGCCATCGGATTGTTCAAATCAAGAGAAATGTTTTTATCATCAACCTTTGCGACTCTTGCAGGAATCTGTTGTCCATTCGGTGCACCTAATCCTAAAACCATTCCAACTTTAACTTGCTCTCGTATCTCGGAAGGCAAACTTTCTTTAGGAAGCTCTTTAATCATCGCTTCATTTCTCTCGCCGTAAGCGTCCTTCTTTTCAATTCTAAACTTCTTAATTTCTCCCTCAGACATTCCAAGAACAGCGTCGTCAAATCCTTTTATTACCTGCCCAGAGCCAACTTCAAACTCCAACGGATGCGAATGTCCTTCGTGCTTCGAACTGTCAAAAACAGTTCCGTCATCCAAAGTTCCAGTGTATTCAACAGAAACATTATCTCCTTTTTCAACTTTCATAAAAATTCCAACAAAATATCTTATTTAAATTTTAGCTAAAATCAATCAGAGGGTTGCGTAGAAGGTTTTATCGATTCCACAACGTTTTTAGAAATAGAATCCAAATATTTATCGAGAGAAACATAACCCTTACCATCATCAATGAAAACTCTTTCTGAACCTCTCCTTGGCTCAAAGGTTATTACATTTCCCTGGGGCGTTTCTCTGTAGCTGACACTTCTCGCTTCATGATTAATTCCGGAAACACAATCACCAACAAGAACGCTTGAAGCTCCAATTACTGCCGTGGCTAAACCTCTGTAAATATTTTGTCTTTTAGGGATATATTCACCAACACTACCAGCAACACCACCAACAACAGCACCACCAACAACAGCACCACCAACAGCACCACCAACAGCACCAACACCACCAACAACAGCA
>CAYXWK010000033.1:0-6002 GCA_964468785.1 Candidatus Woesearchaeota archaeon | reverse complement strand
TATTTTGTGCGCGAACATCATAAGTCTATCGAAACCGGGACCCCACGCCAGTACAGGAATGTTTTCTCCAAGCAGGGGAATTGTTACTTCCGGACGGAAAATTCCCGCCGCCAGAACCTCAACCCATTGTTTTTTTTCTTCATTCCAAACGGCTCCTTCTATACTCGGTTCAGTATATGGAAAATACGCCGGCTGAATTCTTATTTTTTCAAAACCCATTTTTTTTGCAAACTCCATTAGATAGCCGATAAGATTTCTAAAATTTGCGTTCGGGTCGATGACTATTCCTTCAGTTTGATTAAATTCAAAGCCGTGAGTCCAATCGACAGTTTCGTTTCTAAAAACTTTTCCTATTGCGAAAAATTTTGCAGGCATTTGTTCTTTTTTTAGTTTTGACAGGGTTTGTGCCGAGAGGCAGGTCGTGTGAGTTCTAAGCAAAACTCTTTCTGCGTCTTCTTCGCTCCATTCGTAGTTCCATCCTCTTCCGTTCTCTACTCCTTCTTCATGAGCCTGTTTTGTTTTTTTTATCAAATTTACGTTTTTAGGAAGCTTACCTTTAATTTTTTTTATGTAAAAGGTATCATGCATTTCTCTTACAGGATGGTCTTGGGCTGTGAAAAGAGAGTCGAAATTCCAGAAAGATGTTTGGACTTTTTTTCCATCCATCTCGGTGAATCCCATGTCTAACCAGATTCTTTTACCTTCATTTATTGCGTGATTTACGAAATGTCTTCTACCTCCCTTTATTTTTGGAGCGGGAGAATGAATATCATATTTTCTAAACTCTTTGTTTTTTTTCCAGTTTTTTATCATTTCTGGAGTTACTTCTTCCAAAAGTTCACTTTCTATTTTTTTTCCAGCTATTTTTTTTCCAGATTCAGTAAGCTCGAAACTGAAAATTCTTTTTTCTTTTATTTCAATAATTTCTTTTCTTTTCTTTAAATTTTCCAGATGTTTTTTTTGTTCAGTATTTAATGAAGATTCTTCGCATGGAAGAATTTCAAGAAGTTGTTCTTCCGGAAATTTTTTTGAAAATTCTTCTCGTTTATCGCTCAGAATTAATTTTCCATCTTTTATTTCAACCAGAGATTTACTTTTCAAAAGTCCTATGGACACTTTGAATTCATTTTCTGAAAGTTTTGAATTTTTTCTTGCCTCTTCTAATGTAATTCTATTTGTTTTTTCAAGTAATTTTAGCAGATTTCTTTCAGGGAGGTGGTTTTTTTTGTAGTATGCTCCGTTTCTTCCGAGTTCTATTATTGTTTTCTTCTCCGACTTTAGATTCACCAGTCCTTTGTTTTTTAAAAACATTAACGCCCGGTGAATTGAGGTTTCATCAAGCTTTGATTTTTCAGATATTTGTTCAATTGAGAGATTTAGAAAGGGCATAATCTTTATTTCTATCGGTGATAGTTTCTCGATTATTTCTTCTTTCATGTTCTTTTTATGAAAACGTAGGTTAAAAATTTGTTGTTTTTAGAATTGCTTCTTTTGCCTGGAAAGTTGATGCTCCCAGCGAGATTAAAAAAGATGAGGCGTCTCTTTTGTCTTTACAATTTATCAGATAAACTCTGCATTTTGATTTTCTGCACAATTTTATGTTTTGTTTTATTCTTGTTAAAAGAACTGCTTTTGATTTTTTCTCTTGTTTTCTTAGATTTTCAAGGTCTATTCCAAGAGAGATATTGTTTTTTACAGCTATTTTTGCAAGCACATGATTAAATCCAGAGTTTGTATTTCTTGGCGTGTCTTTTTTTATGTCTTCGCTTTTTTCTACGGACAACAAAATATCGAATTTTCCGTACTCAAGAATTTTTCTATTGTATTCCAAATTTATCGCTTTTACTATTATTGGTTCGGCTTGTGAATTTTTTATCAGCTGTTTTGTTTTTTCCAAGTTTTTTTCTGAAATCATCTTAATTATTTATTCTTGTGCCTATAAAGCTTTTTCCGGAAAGAAATCTGGAAAAATTTTTCATGTCCGGGCCGATGATATATGTAGGTATTTTCTCTTTTTTTATTAACGTAGCTGCATTTTGATCCAGGACAAAATTTTGTCCTGGCCTGAATTTTATTGATAGTGCCATTTTTTCGAAGTCTTTCCAAGAAATATCTGAAATCATTTTTGCTTTCGGATTTTTTTTTGGATTTTCTGTAAATAGCCCTTTAACATTAGTCATGTTGAGAAATTCTGAATTTAGATATTTTGCTAAATTTGCGGCTGTTCCGTCTGAAGTAGAGTGTGGTGCGTAGCGCAGTGCTCCGCAGATTACTAGGTTATTTTTTCGTAAGTTTGACTTTACTTCTTTCATGTTTTTTGGAAGAGAATCATTCGCCTCTTTTCCGAAAAATTTCATCAGAAACTGGGCGTTTGTTCGTGTAGCCATTATGCCTACCTCGGCCAGTTCTTTTTGTGATTTTCTCTGCTGTTTAAGCGCTTCTATGTATTTTCTTGCTATTGTACCTCCTCCACACACTATGATGAATTTTCTTTTTTGGTAGTTTGAACGCAGGGTTTTTTTGAAGTTGTTGAGAAATTTAACATCAAATTCTTCAGGCATTATGAGCGAACCTCCTAAGCTTATTATCAAAATCTTTTTCATTTTTTTTACAGGTAAAGCAGGTTTATATTTCTTACTCATTATCGGTGATAGATTTGTATTGTGCAGTATAGGAATTGTTTTTAACTCCTTACTTAGTCTTTATATATGAAACATAGCGAACAACGGATGGAGTTGTCTCAGATTAATTTTAATTTGTTTAAGTGGTGGACTGGTAGAATTTATACCTCCTCCAGAAGTGCGAGTTCTTTTGGAGAGGTGGATGTAGAGAGAGATAAAAACTTGGTTAGAGTTGTGCGTGGAAAGTCTGATTTGGTTTTTGGATTTAGAGAGCCAAGAGATAGGGGCGTCTATGATTTTGCGGTTAACGCCGTTGGTTCTTTTGAAAACGACTCGGATTTTTTTTATTCTGAAGTTGGCGAGAAAAATGACAGAATTGATTTGTTCGGGGAAAAAAAATCAGCGTACTCTGAATTTTCTTTTAAAGGAAATAATCTTTCCGGAGCAGGTGTTTTAGTTCCCATTCTTTATTTTCCTGTCGGTAATTCTGGAAAAATATCCGGGAATCTTTTTTTGCTTACGGACAGATATTTTGTTGAACCTATTCATTTGGCAGTTTCTAAGAGAGTTATTTAAATATTTCTCCATTTTCCTGACTCCACCAGAATAAATCCAATTCGTCTATTGGTATTTTTATCTTTTCGGAATATGATTTGAATTTTTCCTCAATTTCAAGGTAATCTTTTTTATTTTTTATTTTTTCGTCGTTGATGATTTTGTGTTTTTTCAGATTTCTTAGTATGTGTCTGTCAAGAATTGCTATTTTGTTTTCTGAGAGCCCTATATTTCTCATAAAATGTCCTGCTTCCTTTAGTCCGTATCCGTTTACGTTTTCTGCGAGCCAATTTCTGAGCTCGATTGGATTTTGTTTATTTAGATTTTTTCTGATAAATTCCCAGTTTTCTAAAGCCCATAAAACTCTTTTTGTTTTAGTATTGTGGAATCTTGTTTTTCTTTTCAGAATCATGTTTATTTTATTTTCGGTTTTTTCTTTTTCAGGCAATGAAAATATTTCTTCGATTGCCTCCCAGCATTTTTTTGCCTGCGATTGGGGAGTTAGAAGACAAAAAATGAATTCTTTTATTCTGCTTTCTTTCGGAATTTTTCTGAATTCTTCAAGCCTCTTTTTTATTTCTTCTTTTTTTATTTTGTATGAATCAAGCATATTTTTTTATAGAGTTCGATTTTATAATTTTAGTGCTTTTGGAAAGGTGTTTTCTTTTGTATCAGAAATCTTGTTCCGACGTATTCTGATAGTATCGCAGTTATTATTATGTTTTGGAAAGCTGCTTTGAAAACTCCAGTTGTTAAAGGTATTCTCGCTTTTACAGATGCTTCTTTTACTATTGAATTTATTTCTTCTTTATTCAGGCTCATTGAGGATGCCTGAATTGCTCCGGAGCGATTTAATAGCAAATTTTTTCCAGGGCCAGGACATTCAACGCTAAGAACTGCTGGGTCGTTCAGAAATTGAGTTATTTTTCCAAGATTTATTCCTTCTCTTTTGGTTTGTTGAGGCACCTTTTGAGCGAAATTTATTCTTTGTGGTTTTTGCAATGTTCTGTTTTTTGATATTATTCCATTAAAGTTCCGCACTGGATTTTGTGGAATTTGTTTTGAAACTTCTTCACTCATTAATTCTTTTCGAATATTTTGTATCGCATTTTTTCTTTCGACTTCTTCAGCCAGTATTCTCTTTCTTTCTTCGTCTGAAATAGAGTTTTTTATCAGTAAGTCGACAAACTCTTTCAGGAAATTTTCTCTCATTCGATAGTTTGGCTGGGCTGTTTCAGAAGTCATTTAGAATTTTGGAGGTATTCTCTGAGGCATAAAAGTTTGTCTTGGTTCTTCTCTCTTTTGCATCGGAGGACCATACATTTTTTCTCTTAGTCTTTCTTCCATCAAAGTTAACCCTTTAGCAAGAATTTTGTTTTGGTCAAGTAGCTTATCTATTTTCTCGAGGAATTCTCTGTCTTTTTCGTGTTCTCCCGCGGGAACTGTTTTTGCAAAAGTTCTGGCAGTCACTTCGAACAGAGCGAGTAAGTGCGATATTTCAGTAGACAACTTGTCAAATTTTTCTGCGAGGTTCGTGTGAACTTTTTGTAGCTCTATAAGATTTTTTACCACTTCGCGTTCAATTGAATAGCTTTGGTGAGTTGTTGTTCTTTTTGTTTTATTTCTTTGGCGTCTTTTTTTAGTTTTTGTTATGACTACTTTTTCTCCCGGTTTTACATCTACCGAGTATCCTCCCTTCTTTTTGTTCATATTATCTCTAGGCGTGAGTGATTTATAAATTATTCGCTGTGAAAATTTTATTGAGTGTTCGTTGAAATTGAGAGTAGATTAAATTATAACTCTCTGTGTAGGAAAGAGATTATTGGTTAAATGTGTTCAAGTATTGCAAAACATTTTAAACGGCAGGATTATAGTTTGTCAGAGGGTGCGTAGTATAATGGTAGTATGTCTGCCTCCAGAGCAGCAGGCGGGGGTTCGATTCCCTCCGCGCCCATGTGTTCTAGACTATGTAAAAGTTTAATTAGTTTTAATTTTTTCTGATAAAATGAGTTATGTGCAGTTCATAAATAAGGTAAAAGAGGTTTTTATCGCAGAGTATGAATCAATAGTTAAAGGTCAGAATCAACTGGATAAATTTGTAACTTTAACACCTATAAATAGACCAGAATCTTATTTTACAAAAAATATTCTTGCTTATGGTGAAATAAGCAAAGAATTAATTGGTGAGGTTGAAGAGGACAGTATCGGTATGGAGTGGTGGATTCAAGAAATAGCTGGAGCTCTTAGAAGGGAATTAATCATTAATAACTCTTTGAAAAATGAAAAGTCTCTGTTCTTCGAAGAGTTGATTAAAAATCTTGATAAAAAAGAGTTCTCAAATGTTAAAGAACTAAAATATTCAATAATGTCTTTGCAGAATCAGAAGATATTAATCTCTGACGAGACTTTCATTAAGTTGTTAAAGGAAGAAGAATTTAATGAAATGCAGGATAATGTTTTAAGATTGGCGGGAATTGAAATCATTAAAGAATTTGATGAGAAGTTAAATAATATTCTCATTCCTATAAGGCAGGATAGCGTTGCATTGGAGTATCTAAAGGGAGAACGAGTTTCACTTAATCAACCTCCGCCATTTCCAGAAAGATTTAATGATTACTTTCATTTCAAGTTTAAGGACTTAGGAGATAGAATCGGAGTGCAAGTTTATACTTTAACAAAGGTCAGAATTTTGACAAGTGCGAATTATTCTCCTGAGGTTTTTATTGTTTTCGAACATAATGTCTAAAGCTCTTATCTTCAGGATTAACACATTTGACTAAACCTTCTCGTTCTAAATCTAAGAGGACTCTTGAAACTGCACTTCTA
>CAYXWK010000032.1:0-6063 GCA_964468785.1 Candidatus Woesearchaeota archaeon | reverse complement strand
GTTTTCTCAAAATCCTACCTCTTCTGAAAAAAGCATCGTCATTGAGGCAGTTTGGGGACTTGGAGAGGGAATAGTATCTGGACAGATAAAACCTGACCATTACGAGATTGAAAGAGAGAGCGAAGAACTAAATGTCACAAAAATGCAGATATCTACCAAGAAGACGGCGATAATAAAAAACCAAGCGGGAAAAAATGAAACTATTACTCTTGGGGAAGATTCTAAAGACAAAAGAGTTTTGGATAATTACGAATTGAAACGGCTTGCACAATATGCTCTTCAGCTTGAGAAACATTACAACAAGCCACAAGACATAGAATTTGCGATTGACGAGAGCGGAATTTATATTGTTCAGTCACGCCCTATCACGACAAAGTTCGTGGCTGCCAAATCCAGCGTTAGTGGAGAAGTTTTGCTTTCTGGCCTGGGGGCAAGTCCGGGAGTTGCTTCGGGAAAGGTAAAAATAATTCATGACTTATCAGAACTTGAGAAAATAGCTGAGGGCGATGTTCTTGTTACAGAAATGACTAATCCTGATATGGTTGTGAGTATGCAGAAATCAAGTGCGATAGTTACTGATGAAGGCGGAGTTACTTCTCATGCAGCTATTGTTTCCCGAGAGATGGGAATTCCGTGTGTTGTGGGGACTGGAGAAGCGACTAAAAAGCTTAAAGATGGAGATATTATAACAGTCGACGGAAGTTCTGGGAAAGTTTTTGCAGGAAGGGGAGAAACAAAGTTGGCAGAGGTGACTCCAGTTGTTCAAACAAATACGGAAATAAAGGTGATAATTGATTTGCCTGAATTTGCAGAGAGGGCTGCTAAATCAAAAGTTCGTGCAGTCGGATTAACTAGACTTGAAGGAATAATTGCAGAGAGCGGAAAACATCCATTGCATTTTGTGAAAACAAAAAACATGGGAGCATATTCTGAGATTATTTCTAAAGGTTTGAAAAAAATAGCCGAACCATTTGAGGAGGTATGGGTCAGAACATCGGATATTCGCTCTGATGAATATCTTAATCTGGAAGACGCTCCTAAAAAGGTAGAGGGAAATCCTATGCTTGGAGACCATGGCATAAGGTTTTCTCTTAAACATAGAGAGATAGTTAAAGCTGAAGTTGCTGCGATAAAATATGCAGCCGAGCATGCGCCAAACAAAATTTTTGGTCTGATGATGCCTCAAGTTATAAGTGTTAACGAATTAAGGGAAATAAAATCTATCGCGAAGGAAATAACAGTTCCGAAAAATATGAAAATAGGAATCATGGTTGAGACTCCTGCTGCTGTGATGATTATTGAAGAATTGTGTCGCGAAGGAATTTCATTTATAAGCTTTGGAACTAATGATTTGACGCAGTATATGCTGGCAGTAGACAGAAATAATGAAGATGTGCAAGGTCTTTACGATGAGACTCATCCGGCAGTTGTAAGGGCGATAGCACATGTAATAAAAGTTTGTAAAAAACATAAAGTTCGAACAAGTATTTGCGGGCAGGCAGGCTCCCGTCCGGATATGGTGAAAAAACTTATTGCGTTAGGGATAGATTCTATTTCTGTAAATGCAGATGCTGCTAAAAGCATAAGCGAGCTTGTAGCTAAAACCGAGGGCGAGATGAAGGTGCAGGAAAATAAGCAAGTATTAAGTGTTGAAGAAGTGGATGAGAAGAAAAGTGCGGACTCTTTTGAAAATCTTTACGATGAAGACATAGAATCTGTTGTTCTGAAAGCTCTTGATGGTGAAGATAATTATCGTTCAGGCGTTGCGCCCTCTCCAAATCAAGATGTCCCGCCACTTTTTGATGGACAATCTCAAATTAATGGTGAAGATATAGAGGGAGCAGTTAGTGCCATACTTGAGGACGAAGTGAAAAACTCTCTCGGAAGAGAATGGAAGTTAAGTAAGTAGTCTTCTTGTTTCGGATAGAATATGTTTTTCTATTTCAGCTTTTCTTCTTAAATATTCTTTTTGACGTTTCCTTACTTCATCTGATAGCTTTTTCTGGTTTTCTCTCTCCAACTTTTCTCTTAACTCTATTTCTTTTTTCTTTAGCTCTGCAGCCATTTTTTTCTCAGCCCTTTTTCTTTCTTCATTAAGCACGGAAGCCATTTCAGTATGCATTTTCCTCTTTAATCTGGAAACCTCTCCTGCAAATTTTTTGTCATTTTTGGTATTGTGAAAAATAATTTGCCTCCTCATTTTCTCCCTTTCTTTTGCAATTAAGTTCTGCTCTTCCAAAGCGATTCTTTCAGCCTCTCTCTTTAGGAGAAGTTTTTCCCTGTCAATTTCTTCTCGCATTTTTCTTTCCTTAAGAAGAAGAGATTCTTCCACTTTTTTTCTTTTTTCTTCAATTAGAAAATTCTTATCTGAAAGTTCCCGCATTTTGTTTTCAAGAGATTTTTGCTTTTCTAACAATACCTGCATTTTGTTTTTCTCAATTCTTTCCAACTTTCTTTTCAAAAATCTTCCTGAATTTTCTATTTTCTTTAGAGCGTTTCTCTTTACTTCTTCTGCCTCCGATTCAAGAGCAGATTTTCTTTTTTCGAGAAGTTCTTTAGACTTTCTTGCTTCAGCCAATTTCTTTCTTAGCTCTTCTTTTATTTTTTCATGTTCTTTCGTAATATTTGCTTCTAATATTGCTCCAGAAGATTCTATGAAATTAATTTTTCTGTTTAATTCCTTTTCCAGATTTTTTTCTTCCTGTTCTAACTTGATTTTTTCATTTTCCATTCTTGATTTCATTCTTTCCACAAACTCTTTTTTCTTTTCAAGCGAATCGAAAAGAATTTTTTCGCGGCGTTTCATCTTTTCCCTCAAGTGCGCACTCTTTCTCTCTAAATTTTCTTTTTTCGTTTTAAGTTTCGCCAGGATATTTTTAAGAGAAGATTCTTTCTTTGAAAGTTTTACTTTTTCTGATAAAAAGCTGTTTTTGACCCGCTCAAGATTTGAAGATTCTTTTTTTGCAGAAGATTCGATTTTATTTTTTATTTCTTCTAAATTTTTTTCTTTTTCAGCAATTTTTTTGCGCCTCTCGGAAAGATTTTCAAGAATTAATTTTTCCTTATTCTTTAAAGATTCTTTCAAAGACTTTTCTTTTGATTCAAATTTCTTTTCCAAGGCAGAGATAGTTTTTAATTTTTCTTCATGCAGTTTTCTAGCATTCTCTGAAATCAATTTTGAAACTATCTTATGTTTTTCTTCTTCAAGCTTTTTGTTCAATTCTTTATTAAAGTTTTTTTCAACTTCTTTTTTCAGCTCGGAATTGACCTTTTTTTCGTATCTGTCTTGAAATTCTTTCACCAGATTTTTGTATTTTTCTTTCAAGAGATTCTCTCTTTGAAGAATGTCGTCTTTTAATCTTGAATCCATTCTCATTTCCTTCTCTTTTAATCTCCGGGTTAACTCTCCCTTTATCTGCCTAATAAAGTCGTCAAACCTGCTGTCAACCATTATTCCCACTCCGGAATCTATTTCAACTTTTGCTGAATTAAGATGTTTTTCAAAGACTCTTCGAAGTTTTCTTAATTCTTCCTCTAAAGAAGGAATATCTCTTACAAAATCAACTTCTTTTGGAGAGAGCTGTTTTTTTAGAGAAATTTTTTTCTTTTCTCCGAGCTTTTTTTCAAGAAAGGAAATTTTTTTCCGGAGGTTTTCTGTCTCTTCGCGGATATGTTTTGTTTCACTTAACGCTTTCTTTCCGTAGTTTAAACCTGCTGAACTTTCTCCTTTCTTTTTTTCAATTTTTTCCCGGAGAACGGAGATTTCTTTCCTTATTTCAGGAATTGCGTAGATATTTTTTAGCTTTGAACTTATGTATTTTTTTTCTGACTCGAAACCCTTCGTGTCCAGAGAATTTAATTCATGCCTAAGTGTTTCGAGCTGTGCAATTTTTACGGCAAACTCGTCGAATTCCTTTTTTATTTGAGCTTTTGACTTACCCATACTCACCTCGCAAGTAAGAAATTTTCTAACTTTTTATATCCTTTGGTTTTTCTTCTTAGAATATTTCTTTTTCCAGTTTTTTAGTATTCCTTCCATCTCTGTCTTTGAAAGTCCGCTTATTTTGTAAGAAAGAGCAGAGGTTTCATAACCCTGAGATTTCCATTTTTCGAGTTTTTTCTTCATTTCGCTCAAGTTCCCTCGCTTTCTCATTTCTGAAAGCTCATTAATTCTGTTCTTTTGCTTTTTCTTTAGATTTTGTATTTTTGTCTGAACTTCTTTTCTTACATTTACATTGTCCATCTTTCTCTTCCTTAGAATTGCCTGCTGTTGAAAAAGAATTTTTTTGACTTGTTTTATCTCTTTTGCGTTATAGTTTTTTAACTCAATAAGCATTTTGTCGCGGTCCCTAATTAAGTAGACAAAAATTAGCAAGACTATAAAGAAAATAAAAACTGCTGAACCTATGACTGCTAGTAAAAAGTATTCAGAGTTTTGAGTTAACCTTGTTACTCCACTCCTTCTTTCATAGATTGTGAAAACCTGGCTCGATATTCCGACTGAATCGCCATAAGAAACTATTGCTGAAAGAACATAAACTCCTGGGGCGACTCCTTCCGGAAAACTGATAGTGTTTGAAACCTGAGTTTGTTTGTTGACCAAAATTTCCTCGTTTCTGGAGATAAGAAGAGAGCCGTCCAATCCTGTAACTCTGAATTCAGTTTCGGCAGTTATTTGACCAAGCCCTTCTGGAATTCCTCCCGCGGAAGTTAAATCGAAAATTTTTGTCTGGAAAACAAGACGAGAACCCTGCTCTATTTCGGTATAAACCGGCGGAATTTCCAGATTAGCATCAAGCAAAAGAGGTTCGCTTTCAACTTCAAATATTACTAAAATATCTGAATTATCTATCGGTCCGTTCACTCTGATTACGCCGACATAAACTCCGGGAGCCATTCCGACTGAGTCAAAATCTATTTCAACCTCTTTTGAACGCTGTTGTCCGAGAATGAAGTAATTTGATTTTACTGAAACTCCACGAATTCCGCGGACTTCAAGCACGAACTCTCCTTCGACATCGCTCGTTATTGTGATTGTTCTTTTTACTATTTCACCCTCGCTTACCGAAACTTTGACTATTGTGTTGCTAACTTCAACTCTTTCCTGCGCGGACGCTGAGAAAGAAAATAGAATAATCAAAATTAACGATAACGACGCTGTGCACCTCATATAATGACAAGTGATAAAACTAATTTAAATCTTCCTGTAACTCTTTTTTAGCTTTTTCTTTCGTGACATTGCCCAATAGATTAGAAAAACTGCGATTAAGACTGCAAATGTTATAAGTGCGAGAGATATTCTTTGAATGAGAATTTCATTTTTCCCGACAATCTCAAACTGAGTTGAAGAAATTGAGAAAGCCCCGGGATAGACAACTTCCAAGCCGACGACGTATTTTCCGATTGGCAATCCTTCTGTGTTTAATGTTCTGATAGTTTTGAGCTGTCTGGAAAAAGAAAGAGTTTCGCCTTGTTCAACGAGTGCGTTTCCTGAAAAATCTTTGACCTGGTATCCTGCCAGAATTTCTATTTGTTCTTCTGGACCGACCTGAATTATTTCAACGGCGACCTCAACATTGCTTCCCAAGGAGATTTTGTTCGTTCTTTGGTTCAACAATATTCTTGAGTCGAGAAGAAAGTTTTCGCTTCGGACATTTATGATTACGGGAATTTCTTTAAGGATTGCTGTTCCCTGTCTTAAAAGAATTTTTCCTGCTAAGAGCTCCTGTCTGCGGGCGAAGATGTCCAAAAAAATTGTTTTTTCTTCTCCGGGGGAAAGTTCGACGAGAAGTTCTCCGAGAGTTAATGCGCTGTCTAATGAGTCAGTTGATAATTCTATTGTGATAGATTCTGTTCCAATATTCCGTATTGAGAGTTGTTCACGATGTAGTTTATTTTGGATGGCGTTGATTATCAGTTCTTCCGGGGAAACCTGAATGGATTGACTTGATTGGGAAACTAAAGAGGCAGTTCCGCCACCGCCTCCGACGCTACCCGGAGGAGTTGTTATTACATCTTCCGGCTCACCATCTGCTCCGTAAGTTACGAATTCGGTTGAGCCGT
>CAYXWK010000031.1:0-6415 GCA_964468785.1 Candidatus Woesearchaeota archaeon | reverse complement strand
ATACATCCAGCGCCGACAACGCCGATTGTTTTTCCCTTCAAATCGAAACCTTCAAGCCCGTCCGTTCCGAAATAGTTTTTCAGCGCGCGAGTGTATGCTTTATGAACTTTTCTCGAAAGAGAAAGAAGCAAAGCAAAAGTATGTTCAGCCACAGTGTTTTCACCATAAACTGGAACATTAGTCAAAGTTATTTTTCTCTTTTTACATTCTTTAACATCAATATGGTCAAATCCAGTGGACCTCGTAGTTATTAATTTTAACTTTGGTAATTTAGAAATAACCTCAGAATCAATTCTGGAATATACAAAAACTGAAATAGCTGAGGCATTTTTTGCCTTCTGATAGTTTCTGGAATTCAATGGTTCCTCAAAAAAACTAAGTGAATGGTTCTTCAATCCTTTCTTGAGCAAAGGTTTCTCCCATCCCTGTATTTCAAAAAAAGCTACTTTCATATCTCCTCAACACCGAAAGGAGTTCTCAATATATAAAAATATCTGTCGGAGTTTACTTTTTTCTTCTAAGAATAATGAACAGCAAAATGACAAGCAATACCAGAACGAGCATTCCTTCAAAAATTCTCTTCTCAGAAGATAGTTTTGCAATTACTTCTCCGGTTATCAATTCAAAAGAAGAACTATCCGAACTAATTCTTTCACCATCTGCTATCAGGACATCGTCTAATCTGAATTCTGCCCGATTTATTTCACGGCTGTCTCGATTTATTAAAACATCAATTTCTTCTTTTTTATTCACAAAACTTTCCTGCGTATTGGCTTTTATTATGAAATCTACTATTTTACCTTCGGATTTCCTGGTAGTGATAGTTTCAAGCTCATTCGTGTATTTTACGGAAGGTTCTATATCCGTTTCTTTAGTTATTTCCACAACCACGGCTTTAGTTTCTCCGTCAGAATCAACAATATTTAACACCCTTCTTTCAACCACTGGAAAAGTAAGGATGACCGGAACATCATAACTTTCAAATGGAATTCCTGAAATACTCGAGCGGATTTCAACTCCTCCTTCTCTTATCCCCGGAGCATCTGTAAATACATACTGGGAGTCGATATAGTTTTCTCTGAAAGAAGAAAAAGTAGATGGACAACCGACTATTCTGGAAGTTTTATCCTCTTCGAGCAATCCTGAAATTTGATTCTGGCAATTTGTGTATTCTGAAACGACTCTTCCGGTTATCGCCAAAGAACTTTTAATAGATGCTTGATTCTCAATTTCAGTTTTTATTAGTCTATCGTTAAAATCTCCATAGTCTTCACTAGACAAAGTTCTCATTACTCCGTTTTCTGTCGATCTGCTGTAATGTCCATGCGAACACTCTGTATAACATTCTTCGACTCCTCTAAATTCTTCGCAAGTAGCTTTGCAATTCTGAGAGCCTTTAGGAGGTTCTTTTCCGGTGTGATACTCTTCAGCAAAATTCGCAAATATATGTCCAAATTCGTGCAACATGACAGAAAGAGGGTGCGCAGTATTTATACTGGCGACATTAAGATAGGCAGAACTTCTTATTTCGGAAGGACCGTTTCTTAAAGCGACAATGTAGTCATTAGGGCAGGAAGAGGCAGCCTTTATTATATCCTTGTTATAACACAGGAAAGCAACTCCTTTGTAAATTTTACACACAGGAACATATTCAGTTATGTAGTAGACATTAAAATTTTCCCTATGCTCGCTAAACGGATACGAGCTCAGCAGATATTCGGAATATTTTTTTGTTTCGCTTTCACTTCCAAAAAAAACAATATCTATTGCCTTGTCGCTTGAAAATTTAAGGGTGTTGCATTGAAAAAGTTCAGACGGAGAAGCTTGAACGATATATGATTTCCCTAGCAAAAAGATTACTAATATGAGCAGGGCAAAGACTGCGACAGAAGACAGCACATAGACCTCTCTTTTCCCGAAATTCATAAAACTAATCAGTAATCTGATTTAATAAATTTTAGCAAAGTTTAAATTAAGTTTTTCTTTCTCAATCTCATGATAAACTTTCAGAAAATAGAAGACAAATGGCAGAAACGCTGGGAAGAAAAAAAAGTCTTCAACGCACAAGTAGACAAAAAAAAGGACAAGTTTTTTTTCACGACACCCTATCCTTACATTTCAGGAAGTCTTCACATCGGACACGGGCGCGCAGTAATTGAAAGCGACATTTACACGAGATTCAAGAGAATGCAAGGTTTCAATGTTCTTTACCCGATGGCTTTCCACATCACAGGAACTCCAGTTTTAGGAATATCATCAGCAATAAAAAACGGCGACAAAAATGTAATTTCTCTTTATGAAGAATACGTTTCAGCATACGAGAAAAATTCTGTTAAGATAAATAGCATAGTAAAATCATTTGAGAATCCTGAAAAAATCGTAGAATTCTTCATTCCAAAAATGATTTCCGAATACGGTCAACTCGGTTTAGGAATCGACTGGACGAGAAGTTTCACTTCGGGAGATACAGAGCACAAGCAATTAGTTTCCTGGCAGTTTGAAAAATACAATGAACTCGGCTTTCTCAAAAAAGGAAAATACGCTGTTCTTTATTCTCCAGAAGACGAAAGCGCGATGGGGGAAGACGATATAACTGAAGCAGATTCAAATCCAGTCGAAAAACAAGAATTCACTTTATTAAAATTTAAACTAAATGAAAAATTCTTAGTCGCGGCAACTCTCCGACCTGAAACAATTTACGGACAGACAAATTTATGGATAAATCCCGATGCCGAATATGTCGAGGCAAAAGTCGGAAAAGAAATCTGGATTTTGAGCAGAGAAGCATTTGAAAAACTCTCTTATCAAAAAGAAAAACTCGAATTTCTTGGAAAAACAAAAGAAAAATTAATTGGAGAATACGTTCTTGCACAGGGAATAAATAAAAAAATAATCATCCTGCCGGCAGAATTTGTGGATTCAGATTTCGGAACCGGGATTGTAACTTGCGTCCCGAGTGATGCACCTTACGACTATACTGCGTTAAAAGAAATTCAGGAAAATTCTTCAATCGCAAAAAAATACAAATTAAATTCTGCTGAACTAAAAAAAATAGAAATAATTCCAATAATTGAAACTAAAAAGTACGGAAATCTTGCTGCTGTCAAATTGTGCGAAGAAAGAAAGGTTTCATTCAAAGACGAACAACTCTTGGAGAAACTAACTCAGGAAGTTTACAAGGAAGGTTTCCACTCCGGAAAGATGCTTGAAAATTGCGGAGAATATTCAGGAATGCTCGTCGGAAACGCGAAAGAAAAAATAAAAACAGACTTATTGAAAAACGGTTCGGCAGATATCATGTTTGAAACCTCAAGAAAAGCTTTTTCACGAGGAGGCGGAAAAATAATCGTTGCCGTTTTGGACGGACAATGGTTTATAGATTTCAACGCAAAAGGTTGGAAAGAAAAAGCCACGAAGTGTTTGGAAAAAATAAAAATAATTCCTGAAAATTACAGGCAACAATTCAAAGACACATTTGAGTGGCTCGACAAAAGACCGTGCGCAAGAAAACGTGGACTCGGAACGCAATTTCCTCTCGATAAATCTTGGATAATTGAATCTCTCTCTGATTCTACAATTTACATGACTTTGTACACAATAAATCACCTTATAAGAAAAAACAATTTGAAAGAAGAAAATCTGACTTCTGAATTTTTTGACTTCGTAATGCTCGGAAAAGGAGAATTGAAAAAAGTTTCAAGTTCAACAAAAATAAAAGAACCAATTATAAAAGAAATAAGAGAAAGTTTTGAATACTGGATGCCTCAAAATCACCGCCACACTTTCTCATTGCATTTGTCGAATCATTTATCATTTATGATTTTCGCATTCGCGGGAATTTTTCCTGAAAAGTACTGGCCTGAAAAAATAACTTTCCACGGACTTGTTTTGAGCGAGGGCACGAAGATGAGTAAAAGCAAGGGGAACACAATAACCTTGTTAAAGGTAAAAGAAAAATACGGGGCAGACGTTTTAAGATTTTACATGACTTCTTCTTCAAATATCGAGGGAGTTTTTGACTGGCGTGAGACAGAAGCGGAAAATTCCAAAGCAACTCTTGAAAAATTATATAATGAAATTTCTGACGCAATAAAGAAAAAGAAAAAAGGAAATGTTCGCGAACTTTACATATCCAAATTTGAAAAAATAAAAAAGACTGCGTTTGAAAAAATAAATGAAATGAAACTCCGCGAATATTCAACTTCCGCGATATTTGATATGTTAAGAGTTCTAAAAAACGCCAAGCTCGTCATGGAAGAAAAAGAACTTTCAGCATTCTACGCCCTAATCGTAGAGGACTGGATAAAAATGATTTCTCCTGTCGCACCGCACATCGCAGAAGAGCTCTGGGAAAAATCAGGAAAAAAAAATTTCGTTTCTTTGGAGAGTTTTCCAAAAGCAGATGAATCAAAAATAAATGATGAGCTAGAAAAGATTGAAGAAACAACTGACAAAACTGTTTCTGACATTTTAAATATTTTAAAAATAATAAAAGAAAAACAAGGCGAAGATGCAGAAAAAATTTATCTTTACGTTCTACCGAACGAACTACAAAATTATAACTCAAAAGAGTTATCCGTAAGGACAAATAAAAAAGTTGAAATATTCTCCGTGAACGATAAGAAAAAATACGACCCGCAGGGAAAATCTTCAAAAGCGAAATTCGGCAAACCTGCTATTTATGTTGAGTGATGTTGCATTCCTTAATCCCTTTGTTCTGCGTGGACTGTGAAACAGGTTCGAAGAAATGCGGGGAACAGGATTCGAACCTGTGCAAGCACTAAGCTATCACGGCCTTAACGTGACCCGTTTGACCGCTCCGGCATCCCCGCATGAATTTAGAGAATTTTGAAATGTTATAAATATTTGCTTTAATTTAGGAATATTCCTCTGATTTCTTAAGTAAGGGGCTTTCAGAAATTCCAGTTAAACTCTTATTCTACCTCGCCAGATACTTTCCTGTCAAACTAAAGAAATTGACAAACTCAGATTTACCTAAAATCTAATTTTAAAACTCTAAAAAATTACTTAATTTCTTTCTCAAAGGAATCAAGATTTTTCTCAAGAGCAGAAATAGCCCCTTCAAGAATATCTTTAGCAGGCATATTTCCATAGGACTCAATAACAAAAATTATTTCATCAGTGTCTTCAATAGCTCCTTTGTCTAATTTCTCAATATCTACAACTTCGGAATCTCTCAAATCGCAAATCCATTTACTTCCCTTCTTTTCCGGTCTTACAAACCCTATGGAGTTCTCAATTATTTTGTCAATTGAAGGAGTTGACTTAACAGAAAGTAAATGACGATAATAGCAAAGTCCAGGAACATATTTCGCGTGTTCTCTTCCGATTCCCAGAGTAGCAGTCGCAACAAGTTCAAGTTTATGTTCCTCTCCAAGCAAAGTTATTGGTATCTTCGGAAAAGCCACTTCCGCACTTCCTTCAAAATCTCCGGAATAAACTGTGCAAGGACCTTTCTTCACAATCTTTAACTCAACTTTCGTCTTTGAGCTCATAGACTTTTCAGTCTTTAACGGAATCAAACCGATTCTATGAGCCAACATTTCATCATAAAGCGCCGAGCCGTTCTTAAAAATCTCAACTTCATCGACTGCCAAAGTTGGAACTTCAGAAACGCTCCTTCTCAGAGCGTTAGCTAAAGGAAGATTCGCATCCATACGAATAACAAGCAAGTCCTTAGTGTTTTCTATCGTTTGCATTTTGTATTGAATATGAATTATTTTTTAAACCTTGTTGAAAGTTTATTTGGCTCTGAATGTATTCAGGTATTTGTTTAGCATCAAATCTAAATTCTCTTCCGGTAGCTCTGTCATAAACTGCACCCACAAATGTGCGCTCATCTTCGACTCCAAAAATCCCGCGCATATAATTGTCTGTCGTCAATCTTATTGTTATATCAGAAACCGCTCTTACTTTTTCGGCTTCTTCAGAAGAAGACTCTCCATCGTAAAATCCTACAATCATTTTGCCTTCGTAATTAATTTTTTCTATCCTTGGAATGATTCTTTTCAAAAAAAGCCTTCCTGCACCATTCTCTACGGATATATCTAAACATTCAATCATTATACTCTCCTTCCTCTCCTTCCGCCTTTTTTCTTCGGTCCACCGCGCGGAAATTTTGTAGTGTCAAGCATTCCTACAATATCGAATCCTTCTTTTCCAAGAGACTTAACTACGGCATTAGAGCCCGGCCCACTTCCAAATCCTGTTTTTCCTTTCATCCTAACATACAATTTCGTGAATCCCAAGTCCTTTGCTCTTTCAGCAGCTCTTTTAGCAGCAAACATCGCGATAGTTGGATTAGACTTAAGGCGAGAATGCTTTGTAACCATTCCTCCTGAAATTCTTGAGATAGTATTTCCTGCTAAGCCAGTCATATGAATAATAGTGTAAT
>CAYXWK010000030.1:0-6481 GCA_964468785.1 Candidatus Woesearchaeota archaeon | reverse complement strand
GCAAGTTTTTCCGAACCGATAATAACAAAAATACGCGCCATGGAAGAAATAGAATCTCTTTCTGCAAAATACAGACAAACGGAGCAAGTAAACGCTGCAACCGGAGTTCGCCTTCATCTTACAAACAAAGAAGGAATACTTTCAGGAATGCTCTTTCAAAAAATAAACAACAACCTTGAAGAAATAAAAATAAATTTCAAAAAAGAATTATCTGGTGCAATAGTTCTTGAAAAAAAAGGAATAATTGCAAAAGCAGATTCTCTCGGCTCGCTTGAAGCACTCCTAACACTATTAAGGCACGCGAACATACAGGTAGTCAAAGCCGGAATTGGCCCGATAAATAAAAAAGATATAATCTCCGCGAAAGCCAATTTAGAAATAGATTCTCTTGACGCCGTGATAATCGGATTTAACGTCGGACTCGAAGAAGAAACAGGAGAAATAGGGAAGGAAATAAAAATTTTGACAGACAGCGTAATATACAAACTGATAGAAAATTTAGAAAAATGGCGCACTGAAAAAAGAGCTGAAATAGAAAGAGAGAGGATGATGGAACTAACAGCTATATGCAAAGCAGAAATCCTGCACAAATACATTTTTAGAAATTCAAATCCTGCAGTTTTTGGAGTCAGAATACTCGGAGGAAAAGTAAAAACTGGAATGTTTCTTATAGACGAAACTGGTGATGAAGTTGCAAGAGTAAAAGGAATTCAACACGAAAAATCTTCAATTCACGAAGCAAATGAAAAGCAGGAAGTTGCAATTTCTCTCCCGGGAATAAACTTCGAACGCAGACTTGGGGAAAAGAAATATCTATATTCAAATATAACAGAGTCGCAATTTAAAAACTTCAAGAAAAACAAAGACCTCTTATCAGCATCTGAATTGAAAGTCTTACAGGAAATATCAGAAATAAAACGCCAAAAAAAAGACGACTGGGGCGCCTAACAACTTTAAACCGACAGTCTAACATTCACCCGTAACGTTTAAAACCCCTTTCTCTTAATACATAACATGGCTTTAAAAATCAACATTGCTGCAAAAGGAAAAACATGGAAAATTGAAACAGATGCTCCTGCGTTAATAGGAAAATCGATTCAGGAAAAAATAGAAGGAAAAGACGTTTCTCCAGAACTTGCCGGATACGAGCTTGAAATTACCGGAGGAAGCGACTTTGCCGGATTTCCGATGTATGTTAAGATAGAAGGAATTGGATTAAAAAAAGTCCTCCTCACAAAGGGCTGGGGAATGTGGAAACGCCCGCGAAGAGAAAAAAAGAAACACGTTTACACACCGCACGGATTGAGAAAGAGAAAAACCGTCAGAGGAAAAACAATTTCAGAATCAACAAAACAAATAAATCTTAATGTCACAAAAGTCGGCTCAAAAACTCTCGCAGAAATTTTTCCAGAGCAAAACAAAGTTCCAGAACCTGAAGTAAGAGAAACTCCGAAAGCCCCAGAAATCACGGCTTAACCACTCATTTAGTAATATCACTGAAAAATACTATATTTGTAGTTTCATTCTTCCCCACACCTTAGAAAAAATAAAGACTAAAAATTCATTCATCCCACTAATAATTTTGCAGAACATTACATTTTATCAACCAAAACTCTTACACATAAATCTTTGCATAAATAGGAAGCGAATGTTAAAAATTTCTTAGGGAAATCTTTAAAACGCTCCATTTCCAATCAAAATAATGAAAAGCAATCTCGAAACAATAAACATCGGAATGTTTGGACATATCGACCACGGAAAAACAACGCTCCTGCAAAAGTTAAGTGGTAAGTGGACTGACACTCACTCCGAAGAATTAAAACGCGGAATCACAATTAAATTAGGATATGCGGATAACACAATTTACAAAGAAAGGGAAAATTACAACATAGAAAAAAAAGGAACACCGATAAGACACATTTCATTTATTGATTCTCCTGGACATGAAATGCTAATGGCGACAACTCTTTCTGGAGCAACTCTGATTGACGCTGCAATTTTAGTAATCGCCGCAAACGAAGGAATAAAGCCGCAAACCCGTGAACACTTAATGACTCTAAAAGCAAAAAAAGTCCCGCAAATAGTTATAGCGCAAAACAAAATAGATTTGGTAAATAAAGAACAGGCAAAAAAGAATTATGAAGAAATAAAAAAATTCATAGAAAAAGATTTTCCAAATGCAGAAATAATTCCAGTATCCGCACAACAAAATGTTAATATTGGAGAGATATTAAGAGCAATTTCGGAATTAAAAATTCCTGACAGAAAAATAAATGAGGCGCCAGTTTTTTACATTGCAAGAAGTTTTGATATAAACAAACCAGGAACACTTCCAAAGGCGCTAAAAGGAGCAGTTCTCGGTGGCTCTCTACGACAAGGAAAATTAAAAATCGGGGACGAAATAGAAATAAAGCCGGGCAGAAATATAAAAGAAAATAATCAGCAAAAACAAATTGAAATAAAAACAAAAATTCTCTCTCTATTCAAAGGTTCTGAAAAAGTTTCCGAATTAACTCCTGGCGGTTCAATGTCAATAGAGACGGAACTTGACATGACTCTTGGAAAAAACGACTCGCTAGGTGGAAACTTAGTTTCGCACCAGGGAAAACTCCCAACTCCCGAATCCAAAATAAAAATAAAACACACATTATTCGAAGAAATCCACTCTCACGGAAAATCAATAAAAGTAAAAAATATTGAAAAAGGAGAGATGCTGATGTTATCAATAAATACCTCCATAACTGGCGGTTCAGTAATCGAAACCACAAAAGAGCAAATATCAATAAATCTTAAAATTCCGGCAGTATTTTTCATAGGAGATAACGTTGGAATTGCAAGAAATATCGACGGACATTGGAGACTGATTGGTTATGGTGAAGTTATCTAAGCAGAAAAATATAAAAATGTCATTCAGCCAGTAATTTTATGAAGTATTGGTGCAAGGAATGCAAAAACGGAATTACCAAGGAAGAATATGATTATTCCAAGAAGAAATTCGACAACGCTCTTTGCAGAGAACATCAGAAAAAAGAACCCACAAAAGAAGCAAAAATATTAGCAGACAAATTAAAGGAAATGGGTTGGAACGCGGAATTAGAAAAATGGGACGAACACAAGCATATTGACATCACTATAGATGAAGCAAAAGTCCATTTAGAAATAGACGGAATTCATCACAACACAAATGTTGAACAGGCTATGCGAGATTTACTAAGAACATATTATTCGTATAAAAATAATTATCTAACATTAAGAATACCTAACTGCCTTGTAAAAAATAAAAACGCTATCTACGAAACTTTGTTTCACATAAACAATTTTCTTAATGAAAGAGCAAAAGTAGTCGAAGAAAAAAATTCAGAAGATAGTAAGAGAGTATTCTCGTTCATTAAAAGAATAAAATTTGTTGATTAAATTCTTGAAAAATAAAAACCGCTCCTCTAATCTCGCAATCTTTAAAACATCACTAATCTTCTGACAGAAATGAATTTAACTTCTCAACAAAAAAAAGCGATAGAACAGATTCAAGGACCTTGCATAATTCTTGCGGGAGCAGGAACTGGCAAAACATTCACAATCGTTGAAAAGATAAAATATCTCATTCAAAAAAAAAATTATCCTGCAGGAAAAATAGTTTGCATAACTTTCTCAAATGAAGCCTGCTCATCTCTCCAAAACAGAGTTGGAAAAGTTCTGCCAGAAAATTCCAAAACACCGATAATAAAAACATTTCACGCATTGTCTGCAGACCTATTAAGAGAACATGGGCAAAAGATAGGAATCAACTCAAAATTTAAAATACTGACTCCGGACGAAGCAAAAATAATTCTTCACAAAAATTTCAAAATTCCTGCTCAAAATTGCCATCAATACATCAACTCAATCGGGATAGCAAAAGATTTAGAAATATCTCTCTCTGATTTAGAAAATTATCTTGCAAAAAAATTAGAGAATTATAAAGATGTAGAAATAGAAAAAAGACTCGAGACACTAAAATTCGAAATACAAACTCTCTACCTGAAAAAAGGAAAAGACAAAAGTGAACTTTCTGAAGAAATTACTCATCTGAAAAAAATAATTAAACTAAAAAAATTTCTTTCTGCTTGGAAAGCATATGAAAAAATAAAAGAAAAAAATAATTTTCAGGACTATTCCGATTTGAATAAAAACGCATTAACTCTCTTAAAAAAGAACTCAGAAATCTCTCTTAATTATTCCTACATAATCATTGATGAATTTCAGGACACAAACAAAATACAACTGGAAATTTTATTTGGTCTTGCGCCACATCGGAATATAACTGCAGTAGGAGACATAAATCAATCAATCTATCGTTTTCGCGGAGCTTATCATAAAAATCTCGATGAGTTCAGACAACATTTTGAAATTCCTAGTGAAAACATTCTAACCCTCGATGAGTCTTATCGTTCTTCAGATAAAATATTAAGAAACGCTCATAAAATAATCTTGAATAATTATCCAAATGAAAAAGATTGTTTTGAAGTTTTTAACAAACATAAGCGCGAAGGTGAAAAAATTCAAGTATTTGAATTAAAAAACGCACGCGAAGAGGCCCGAAAAGTAGTGAATATTGTAAAAGAAAAAATTTCCGAAGGAACTCCGATGAAAGAAATTTGCGTTATGTTTCGTAATCACCAACATTCAAGAATAACAAAAAAACTCCTCGAAACAGAAAACATAAATTATTACTCTGTATCAAAATCCTCTCTTCTCGAACAAAAATCAATAAAAAATCTAATAGACTATTTGACAATAATAAACAAGCTAAAAAATAAAGAAAAATCTGGAGAGCAATCTTGGTGGAATCTTGTCTATAATCTTGGCTTGCCCGAAGAAGACCTGATAAAAATTGGAAAATTCATAAAAGAAAATAATAAATCTGAATGCCTCTCCTTAAAACTCCTAAACGACTTGCAACAGTTAGACCTTTCTGAAGATGGTAAAAACAGAATAAAACTATTTATGGAAAAGATAAAAATAATGTTACCTTTCGCTTCAAAACCGATTCTTGAAACAATAAAAGGAATCTTTCAGTCAACCGGACAAATCACAGATTTTGAATCGCCGATGGAAAAAGAAATAATTTTGAATTTTAATAAATTTCTTGAAATTGCAGAATCTCAAAACAAATTATACGAACCGGACTTATCAAGTTTTCTCCATCATATTGAAATTTTAAAATCTTTAGACATTAACATAGAACCGACGAAAATAGAGTCAGAAGGTGTTCGACTAATGACGTTACATTCAACAAAGGGTCTAGAATATGAAACTGTAATCATAACTAATATGGCTCAAAAAAGATTTCCTTCCGAAAAAACAAATTCAAATCCCTTGCTTCCGTTAGAACTATTTCCAGAATTCAAACAGATAAAGGAACAGGATTTAGAATATTTTTTAAGTGAAATAGAAAGAAAACACCAGTTATTTGAAGAACGAAGACTTTGCTATGTTGCATTTACGCGCGCCAAAAACAATTTAATATTAACATTCGCAGAAAGCTATAACAACAGAAAACATTTTCCATCACAATTTCTGAATGAAATAAATTTCAGAAAAAATCCGGACATATCATTCATTCAAGATTTTGAAGAAACTTACACTGAACCAAAATTAGAAATAAAACCTACTCAACATGTAAAAATAAAAGAGTTTAGATTTTCACCTTCCTCTCTTTTGCTTTTTTCAGAATGCCAGAAAAAGTTCGAATACAAATATATTTACAACATGCCGGAAGATAAACCTGAAAATTGGGATGCAATTCGTCTCGGAAGTTTCATTCACCCAATACTTGAAATTGGAGTAAAAAACAATTTTAAATCATTAAAAGAATTTCTCGACCTGTCTGTTGAATTAAATTCGAAAGAGGACTGGCAATCCGTAGACTTAAATGAAGCGCAACAGATAATAAAAGTATTCTTTGAAAGGAACAGAAACAAATACAACGAAAAATCAAAAACAGAACAAATCCTGTTTGCAGAAATTGAAGGAATAAAGTTCGTAGGATTCGCTGACAGAATAGATACAAATTCAGAAGGATTAGAAATAATCGACTACAAAACAGGTTCTTCAGCCGTTCCGCCAAAGAACAGAAACTGGCAACTTGGTTTCTACGCGCTTGCAGCTGCTAAATTTGGAAAGGTAAAAAAATTGACTCTCGAAATGCTGAAACAAGAGAAACCGTTGGAATTTAAAGTGGATGAAAATGGAAACGCATCAGCAGTTTTCTCGAACAGAATGGAATTCAATATAAATGAAGTAAAATCAGAACTTGTGAATGAGGCGAAAAAAGCACTTACGGCCATTAAATCAGGATTTAAATCTTGCCCGATTGAAAAAAACTGCAAATTTTGCGGCGAATACTTATCCAGCTAATTTTTTCTTCTGAAAAAATTCTTGTATCTTATGGTGTTCAAAATTTGAAAAACAACCAGCAACAAGGCTAACAAACCAAGAATAA
>CAYXWK010000029.1:0-6540 GCA_964468785.1 Candidatus Woesearchaeota archaeon | reverse complement strand
GGAGCAGCAAGCTTAACAAAAGGCGCGACATTTGCATACGAAGAAGCAAAACTGCTATCTTTATTTGTCGAAGAAATAGGAGTGGCTGCGCAAATACACGACGGAGAAGCAATTGCAGAAAAATCTCGGTTATTTCCGGTAGCTGCTGTGACTGAAATATTTTTGTTAAAGGCACTTCCTATTGAAGAGGAAAATGCAAAGAAAGAACTATCGCAACACGAATTGTATCTATTCGAACTGCTTATGCTTATAGTTATCACAGAGATATTATAATTTTCTGCATTGTTCACACACCAATCAATAGCTCTCTGAACATTACTTGTCGTTGTCCCGGTTCCACTCGCCCCGGAAAAAACTTTCAGCCCGATTAAATTCGCTCCCGGAGCTACTCCTTTGCTCGTTCCGCTCGCAGCAACTATTCCTGCGACGTGAGTCCCATGTCCGTTTAGGTCAGTCTGACTGCAATCAAGTTGGCAAGGTTGCCCAACACAATAAAGATTACACCCCAAAATATTTTTTGACTGCAAATCCGGATGACTAAAGTCAATTCCGGTATCTATCACGCAAACAGTTTCTCCTTCACCAGTTAATTTCTTTCCGTTAACTTCCAAATCCCATGTCGGTACGGCTCCGACAATTTCAACCGAATCAGAAAGAGCAAGGTCAAAGTATCTTTCAGGTTCAATATTTTCAACATTCGGGTCAAGAGCAATAAGTGCAAGTTCCGCACGCCCAACTTCCGCAAGGTATCCTCTTGGAGTAAAATAATCTTTTTCAATTCCTCTCGTTCTCGAAGTTAGTGAATTTTCTCTTTTGTCTTCTCTGTAATGAACTATGACTTGAATTTTATCTTCATCTTTAAACTTTTGAGTTATTTCCGGATTAACTCTACTCAAAGCAGATTCAATTTCCGAAGACTCCAAAGAAGAAATTCTCCCTTCGGCTATTTCACTTACTACAGAACCTGTAATTTCAAAACCTCTTCCAAAAAGAAAAATAATCGTTGCGGTTAGTATTAAACTCATTACAATAATATCTGTCGCCGCTTTTTTCATCACAATTACAGCCACGTCTACTTTTTAATTTTTTTGTGTCTTCTCGTTTTCCAGTATCTTCTCTTAAAATAAAAAGTCCCTGCTACAGCTCCTGCAATAATTAGAGCTACTCCTAAAACCGAAAGAGTTTTTCTGTTTGCTTCAGAAATTGCTAATCCTGTGACAAAAGAGGAAGGGACAAAAAACTCCTGTTCAAACACAATTCTGTCGTTTTCAGTCGAAACCTCAAAAACAAGAGACAATTCTCCAAAAGAGTCTTTCGGTAACTCAATCAAAAGTATTTTTTCCTCAAATGTTGAAGGTGAAACGCTTGTCCTTTCAGTCCCTCTCTTTAAAATATTTCCTACTGAATTAACTATTCTATACTCTATCAAAACATTTGAACCCTCTCCAGTCAAATCTCTCAAGCCGTAAATAACCTTCATTTGTATTTTTTCTACTTCATACGAAATGACATTGAACTCGAAGTCTGCAGGAATTACTATAATAGTTATAGGAATTTCTCCTTCAATTTCGTTACACTTCGCTTTCAGAATTACACTTGTTCCTCCGGAGCGCTGTTCTCTCGGAACACTAATCAAAACAGAATACTCTTTTCTTTCTCCCGGACCTATCGGTCCAACCTGCGAACTCGCAACCCATTCCTCAAATCCTTCAGCTCCAAAAACTCCGCACACATTCAAAAATCTATTTCCTGCGTTAAGCAATGTCACACTCATTTCCTCAGAGAATCCCGGTCTAATTGAAAGAACATTTGCTTCCTCATACTGTAATTCGGGTTTGAAAAGATTTGGAGGATTAATTCCTGAACCTCCTCCGCCCCCTCCAGAACTTCCAGAGCTTCCTCCGTCGTTCTGTCCACTAACGCTAAACTCTTTTTCTTGAGTCTGGCTGTTTCCCGCTGCATCAACTACAGTTACTTCAAGAATATAATCTCCGGTTTTGTCAACATTCAGACTGGTACTTTCACAGGTAGGCATTACTACTATTAAAACTGGCTCAGAAGAAAATTGTCTTGTCAGTTTGTAAGTGCAGGTAAGGGGACTTGAATCTACAATTTCAAGTTCTATGGGAATTCCTTTTCTGCTTGAATAAACTCCTGCAGGTTTTAAGATGTTGACTTCCGGAGCACTCTCATCAATTATTATAATCCTCTCAAGAGTTTTTCCGTTGTTTCCAACTGAATCATAACAATCAAAAGCCCACTCAAATTCGCCTTCTCCAATGGCGCTCGCGCTAAATGAGTTAATCATCCCGTTAAATGGTTCGTCCTCCGTCGAACTAACCGCCCACGCACCGCTGAAAGTATTAGAAAACTCGCAATAATCTAAATCCTCATCTTCTACAAAGTAAGTGAACTCATTATCCGATTCATTGCTGTAATATTCATTCGGAGGGTCAAGCAAACGAACTGTTGGAGCGTCAACATTAATTGTAAATTGAATTGTCTTGTTACTTTCTCCTTCCGTGTTGTTAGCATAAATAATAATAGTATGAAGACCCTCGCTCGTAGAAAAATTGGTGCTTTCGCAGTTTTCAATTTCAACAGGCTCCTCTTCGTCAAGCACATACCAGCAGTAATCAGCATCATAGACCTCTAAATCTATTGGAACTGAATCATTATATCCATAAACGGCTCCATTGTCAGGGTCAGTTACATTTATTTTCGGCAAAATCAATTTTGGAGTGTAATCAATAAGCATCAGACTGAAGTAAACCTCTTCTTCAACAGATTCTCTTTCAAAGTCAACACGATATTGAAAATATCTTTTGTTTTCAAGATTCAAATTAGAGGGAGAATCAAAAAGAATTGCGTTCCACGCTTCTCCAGCACATTCGAAATTATCGCACACTCTGGCAAATATTGGAGTTTCTTTGCTTACTTCCCACTCCATAGAGTTCCAGACGGATTCTCTTTCTGCATCAAAAACCCTGCTGAAATAACTTCCAGTCAGATTTTCTCCGGACAACAAAACAGCACTTCCATTTGAGAAAGTATTTTCATAAGTTCCCTGCTCAAAATCTTCTCCTGAATCTTCAAAAATTGCTAAACCGGTAAAAGTAGGTTTAACAAAAATAAATAGCAAAACAGCAAGAAAAATAAAAAACGCCGCAACAAAGTAAACTTTAGAATTACCTCTCATATTTTGTTAAACTTTTTTTCATATATAAAGATTACTCTCTTCTGCAACTAAACGCAAAACTTTCATGATTGTATACAAATCTTTATAATTGAATTGTTCCCAAAAAAGATGAGGTGTAAATGTCTCAAACAAACATCTGGACAGAAAGATACAGACCGACAAAATTCGAGGACTTAGTAGGACAGCAGGAGATAGTAAAACGCGTTCACTCGCTTGTTCAATCAATGAACATTCCGCATCTGCTTTTTGCAGGTCCTGCCGGAACGGGAAAATCCACTCTGGCACTCATAACAGTTCGTGAACTATTCGGAGAAAGATGGAGGGAAAACTATCTTGAACTAAACGCATCTGATGAAAGAGGAATAGATGTCGTTCGGCAGAAAGTTAAAGATTTTGCAAGAACAAAGGCGATTGAAAACATTCCGTTTAAGGTAATCTTTCTTGATGAAGCGGATGCTTTAACGAACGAAGCACAAAACGCTCTTAGAAGAACAATGGAAAACTATTCTAATACCTGTCGTTTCATTCTCTCTTGCAATTATTCCTCAAGAATTATCGACCCGATTCAATCGCGGTGTGTAGTATTTCGTTTCAAACTTCTCGAGAAAAAAGATGTTTTGAAAGTTATAAGAAAAATCGTGGAATCTGAAAAGCTGACAATGAATGAAGATGCCGTAGAATTGCTTTATGAAACTTCCGAAGGCGATTGCCGAAGAGCGATTAATCTTCTTCAGGCGACTGCTTCAATTTCTCCGGATATAAATTATGAAATGGTTAGGATGATTTCATCATCGGCAAAACCTGCAGACATTCGTGTTGTTCTCGATTACGCTCTCGTCGGAGATTTTGTTTCTGCGCGCGACAAGCTACTCGATGTAATGCTAAAAGAGTCAATTCCAGGAACAGATATAATAAAAGCAATTCAAAGAGAAATATGGAATTTACAGATAGAGCCGGAAATAAAAGTCAGACTGACTGAAAAAACCGGAGAAACAGAATTCAGAATGATTGAGGGCGGAGACGAATTCGTTCAGTTACAGGCACTTATAGCCTCGTTCGTTCTTGCAGGTCAGGGAAAGTCATAAATAAATTTTTTCACCACACAAATATTTATCAATTCAAAAAATTTTTTAGCTAAATGAAAACTCTTGCTGAAAAATACCGTGCTAAAAGATATATTGACTTTGTCGGGCAGGATTCAGCGATAAAGGAAGTTAAGGACTTTATCAGAAACTTCCCGAAAAAAAAGGCACTTGTTTTATACGGATTGCCAGGAACAGGAAAAACTTCTCTCGCAATTGCTTCAGCAAAAGAGTCGGGCTTTGAAGTTCTCGAGTTAAATTCCTCTGACTTGAGAAATCGCGCACAACTCGAAGAAAAGCTCGCTCCGGCATCTATTCAAAAATCTCTTTTTAGTAACGGAAAAATAATTCTGATGGATGAAGTTGATGGAGTTACCGGAACCGACATAGGAGGAATTCCCGAACTTGTCAGAATTATTCAGATTTCAAAATTCCCTTTAATTCTAACCTGCAACGATGTCTGGCAATCAAAACTTTCTCCGATAAGGCAAAAATCAAAACTCGTGGAAATGAAATCGCTTGCTCTGGGAGACATAATAAAAATCTTGCTAAAAATATCTGAAAAGGAAGGTTTTAACAAATCTCCGCAATTTCTAAAGCAGATTGCAATAAAATCTCAGGGAGATTTGCGGGCAGCTATAAACGACCTAGAGTCATATTCAGTCACAGATTCAATTTCTATCAATGTGGACGAAAAGAGAGATATGAATGAAAATATTTTCAACATTCTCCGGAGGATATTCAAGGAAAGAGAAGATTTTCTTAGAATATTCGATAACTCTGATTTGTCTCTCGACGAGATTCTGCTTTGGTTGGAAGAAAATATTCCTAAAGAATATAAGAACGAAGCGTTGGCAAAGGCGTATTATGCGCTCGGAAATGCCGATTTATTCAGAGGAAGAATTTACAAAAATCAAAGCTGGAGATTTCTTATTTATCAGAACATTTTTCAGAGCGCCGGAGTTGCCTACGCAAAAAAATCTCCTGCGGATGGGTTTACAAAATATGAGCGTCCAAAAAGAATCCTCAAAATTTGGATGAACAACCAAAGAATTGCGAAGAAAAAAGCAATCGCAAAAAAATACGCATCCTACGTTCACTGTTCAACTTCAAGAGTTCTCAGAGATTTTCCGCTGATTCTTCCAATTTTGAAGCACGAGCAGGTTCAGAAAAACTTGAAATTTTCAGATGAAGAAATAAGCTACATAAATTCAGCCAGAACTAATTAAATTCTTTTTGTAATTCTTTAACGGCGTCTAAAACTCTTGAATCGGGAGAAAGAACAAAAACATGGTCATCTTTTGAACGAACGGCCCGATAAACTCTCTGAAGAAATTCTCTTTTTGCTTTGTCGCGGTAGAATTCCCAGTAATGACTCGGATAAGTTTTTTGTAATATTTTCCAGAACATATCCTGAACATTAGGATTAGGATATTTTGTGAAAACGACCGACCTACAGCTCTCTCCGGGAAAATCTATTCCTCTGGAGCATTTAGTCGTGAAAAGCATATTCGTTTCTCCGCGTTTAAATTCAGAAATACTTTTTCCGCTCCTGTCTTTTCTCTGAATTTCCATTAATTGTTCGGAAGCAAGAACTTCCCAGAGATTGTGAGAATTTTTTTCTTCTTCACTCGGCAAATCTCTAAAAGCATTAACATGAATTAAAGCAGGTTTTTCAGCTTTCTTTATTGATTCTCTAAGCGAAATCAAATAATCTTTTCTGGATGTTCTGCCTGAGGAAAAATTTGAATATCTGCAGTCGGTTTCTTTTCCTGTTCTGCAAATTTCTATCGCTCCTTGATTCAGGGTTTCCGCATCAACTTTTGCAAATTCTTTCACACCAAAAATGTTTTTCAGAACATAGTCTGAATGAAGAGTTCCCGACATAAAAATAAGTGCTTTGGAACTTTCAGTCAGCTCCCTGAATCTGTCAGCAAGATTCATCGAGGTAAGATTAGCAATGATAAAGTCATCTTCTTTTCGGTAATTAAGAAAAGTGTTCGAAAGAGAATCTTTGAGCGATTCCGCAATTTCAGCAAAGTGATTTGCATAATTAAGTTCATCAAGAGATATTTCTGTTTGAAGTTCTTTATCAGACAAAATTGCTTTGAGCATATCAAAAATTTTCGTCTCCTTCAATTCATGAATTTGCTCTTTGTCAATTCCCAAAGCTCGCTTGTTCGTCTCTTCGGTGTTTATCATAACGGAAATCCTGTCTATGGTGTCTCTCGCCTTTTGATTATCTGAAACTATTGTTCT
>CAYXWK010000028.1:0-6691 GCA_964468785.1 Candidatus Woesearchaeota archaeon | reverse complement strand
GATTCCCATACGGAACTTTTGTCGGAATGGAACTCGCACCAAATGGAAAACCTATTTCCGTAACTCAATACTCCATTGCGGGCAAAGAAGGAAAAGAGACTATAAAAGAAATAGAAAAAATTACAGAAATTCAATTTTAGAAACGCTTTAATATCCCGTTTATCATCGAACTATATGAAAATAAAGGATGGAGAAATAGAATTTCTCGGACACTCCGGGTTTATGATAAGTTGTCAAAACAAAAAGATAGCAATAGACCCCTACAATGTTTCAGATAAAACTCCAAAAGCAGACATAATTCTCATAACCCACAGTCATTATGACCATTGCTCAATAAAGGATTTATCTAAAATTTCCAAAGAAGGAACTACAATAATCGTATCTGCTGACGCTCAAAGCAAGATAACAAAAATAGAAAAGATAGATATGCAGGTAGTCGAATCAGGAGACGAAATAAAAATAAACGGTCTGAAAATTGAGGCAGTTCCTGCCTACAACACAAAAAGCAGATTCCATCCAAAAAGCGAAGGCTGGCTTGGCTACATATTAAAATTCAATAATACAATCATCTACCATTCAGGTGACACTGACAAAATCCCTGAAATGAAAAAACTAACAGGATACGGAAAACACGGAAACGAATTCATCGCAATACTGCCAGTCTCGGGAAAATATGTTATGGACCCTGAGGAAGCAGTCGAAGTCGCCTCACTTCTCTCTCCCGACTTAGCAATACCTATGCATTACGGCGCGGGAGTAGCCGGCACGATTGAAGACGCAAAAAGATTCGTAAAACTATGCGAAGACCTACGAATAAGAGCAAAAATCTTGGAGAAAATATGAAAAATAATTCAATCAACGAAATATGGGAAAAAATAGAAAACTCCAAAAGTGTTTTGATGAGTTTGCACTTTGGACCAGATGGAGATTCTCTTGCATCTTGCGTCGCAATGAAATATGTTCTTGACAAAATGGATAAGAAAGTCAAGATAGTAAGCAGAGATTATTTAGACCAAACTTTAATGGAGCTAAATTATTCAAAGGAAGTTGAATTCGGAAAGTCTATTTCAAATTTTGATTTGAAAGATTTTGACCTCGTAATTTTTTTAGATAGCGGTTCAGCTTCAATGTTTGGAGGAATACCAAAAGATAAATTTGTGATTAATGTAGACCACCACGCAACAAATGATTTTTATGGTAATTTGAATTATGTAGATTCTTCGCGCCCGAGTGCCTGTTCAGTCTTATTAGATATTCTTCGCGACAGGAAAATAGAAATCGACGGTGAACTCGCTACGAGAATACTCCTTGGAATCTACACCGACTCAGGATATTTTTCTCACGATAATGGAAATTCAATCAAAGATGCCGCTTATCTTATTGATTGCGGAGCAAAATACCGGGAAGAAATAGTTGCAAAAGTAAAATACAATGTCCCATTACGCTTGAAAAAATATTTTGGATTGCTTTATGAAAGATTTAAAATTACTGAAATAAAAAATTTGAAAATCGGACACAGTTATTCCATTCTGGAAGATGCAGAAAAACTAAAAATGAACTTGTCAGAAATTCGCGGAGGTGTGAATGATTTGCAGGAAATCGGAGGATTAGATATAGTTTTCACTTTGAGCGAAACTCCTGAAACTATTAAGGGAAGTTTCAGAACGAGAAAAAATATTGATGTCTCGAAATTAGCGCAACAACTGAATGGTGGAGGTCATAAAGCAGCAGCCGCGTTTAACTTGCCGAAAATGCCTATTGAAGAAGCTAAAAAAGTAGTTTTTGATGTAATCTCAAAGTCAGTAAACTAAAAAAATTATCAATATTTCATATTATTTGCAACAATCAAATATTTAAAGAGAAGCTCCGTAAAAAAAGGAATTCCTGAAAGGAGGACAAGAAAAAATGCTAGACTTTGCAAAAGAGGCAATCAAAAATGCCGAAACACACAGTATCAATTTTGATGAACTAAGAGCCGGAAAGGCAAACATAAAAGTCATTGGTGTCGGAGGAGCAGGTTGTAACGCAATAACTTGGCTTTTCAACAAAGGAATCAATGGCGCAAGTGTAATCGGAGTAAACACTGATGCCCTTCACCTTTCAATCACAAAGTCCGATGATAAAATCCTTATTGGAAAGGAATTGACTCGCGGACTCGGAGCTGGAGGAAGACCACAAGTCGCAAGAGAAGCTGCAAAAGAGTCAGTTTCAGAACTGAAAAGAGCAACTTCCGGAGCCGACATGGTTTTCGTGATAGCCGGAGAAGGTGGCGGAACAGGAACAGGAGCGGCACCAGTAATAGCTCAACTTGCCAAAGAATCGGGCGCTATAGTCATCTCAGTTGTAACAATGCCTTTTGAATGCGAAAAATCCAGAATAGACAAAGCAGAATTCGGATTACAAGAATTGACAGATGTATGCGACACAGCAATAATAATTGACAACAACAGATTGGTTGACATTGCTGGAAACCTCCCTATGGAACAAGCATTTGCAGTAGCAAACGAGCTAATCAGTACAATGATAAAAGGTATAGTCGAGACTATTACTTTGCCTTCATTGATTAACTTAGACTATGCTGACGTTTCAGCTGTAATGAAAAACGGTGATGTTGCAGTCATCGGAGTAGGAGAATCTGACACGACAAACAGAGTCGACGAAGCAGTCAGACAAGCTCTAACTCAGCCATTGCTTGACGTAGATTACAGGGGAGCAACAGGAGCTTTAATCCACATAACTTGCGGGCCAGACTTCAAACTTGAAGAATTTGCAGGCGTTGGGGAATTAGTCACAGAAAATATCAGTGCTGATGCTCAAGTTATTATCGGAGCAAGAGTTAACAAGGACTACGCGAACAGAGTTCGAGTCATTACAATAATGACTGGAGTCAAATCACCTTATGTGATGGGACGCTCACCAGCGTACGAAAAAGAACACTCTCCGGTTAAATCCGATATGTCTGATTTAGGTATTGAAGTATTCAGATAATTTTAATTTTATTTATTTCTCTTCTTTTTTTCTTAACAACCTGTCTGGACTCTCTAAAAATTTTTACCGACCCTTATAGTCTTCAAGACTTTCCTCAAACGCACTTGGTCTTCTCGCCATTCCCCACTTTTCCCAAAACAAAGAGTTATCTAAACTCTTTTTCGTCGGCTTCCTCGTAATATCTTCTGAAAATCCGATGGGAACAACTGCTTCAATCTGAACTCCGTCCGGAATGCTCAGCGATTTTCTCAATTCTTTGTCTGAATATGAGCCGACCCAGCAGCTTCCAATACCCAAATCTGCAAGTTTAAGCATCATTGCATAAATTGCCGCTCCAGCAGTTTGTCTTGAATAAATTCTTCCACGCAAATCATAAATCTTCTCAAGATGAACATCGTCTGAACAGACAACAATTAAAACCGGCGCAGATGAAATCCAATCCTGTTCGCAGATAGAAGCAATCTCTTTTTTCTTATCTTTATTCTCTACAATCAAATACTTTAAATGATTATGATTCTGTGGAAAAGGTCCGTGATTTGCCAAATCTATCGCACTTAAAAAATCCCTGAAACTGACGCTCTTATCTTTAAATTTCCTGACCGATTTTCTAATCCTTACAACTCTGTCGAATTCCATTACAACAACAAGAAAGAATTATATAAAAACATTGTGAATATCTCTCAATTATCTCACTCTTATTTCTCCGCTTCCAAATACTTTGTTTCCATCATAAAGAACACAAATCTGCCCGGATGCAACCCCCTCAATTCCTTTATCGAAAGTGAAAACAATCTTTCCACTCTCACGAGACAAACTCCCATAATGCTTTTCCCCCAAGTGCCTTATTCTCGCCCCATATCTCCCAAAAAGTTTTTTCTCCGAAGGAATTATGGTTCTGAAACTCTTAAGAAAAATTTTCTTTCTCTTTAGCTCTCGACTTCCAAACCCTGCAATAACTAATTTATTTCCGGACAACTTGTCAGCAACATAAAATTTTTCGCCAGAGCCAACTCTCTTTCTGTCAATAGTTATTTTATCACTCTCCTTGACTCTTTCCCCGATAGTAAAATAAAAAACTCCGGGGTGTTCTCCGACAATCTCTCCGGTGGAAAGAATAACATTTCCCCTCTTTTCCGGAATTTTCTCACGCAAAAATTGCTTCACATCTATTTTTCCCAAATAACATATTCCCCTCGAACTTCTTTTATCCCAGTTCACAAAACCATTTTCGCGCGCAATCTTTCTCACCTCTTCTTTGGAAAAATTCCCGACTGGAAAAATAACTCTGGACAAAATTTTCTGATTTAGGTCGCACAAAAAATAGGACTGGTCTTTCCTCTCGTCCGTTCCCTGCAAAAGTTCAAAACCCTTTTCACCTTTGCGAACACGCGCATAATGTCCAGTTGCGATAAATCCGGCACCAACTTCCGACGCCAATTTAAGCATTTTAGGAAACTTGCCTATTTTATTACACAGAGTATCTGGATTAGGAGTCAGTCCGCGCGCATAATCTGAAATCATTTTCCCAATCACTTTCTTCCCGTAACCTATCTCACAATCATGAACGTGAAGTTCAATTCCAAGCCGAATACAAATTTTTCCCAACTCTCTTTCCTCCTCAATCCAGTTTATGGTGCTCGGAAGTTTGGAATTTCCTAAGGGGTCACAATTCATCATAAAACCAACAACTTCAAATCCTTGTCTTTGTAAAAGAAGAGCCGCCACCGTCGAGTCAACTCCTCCAGACATTCCGAGAACAACCTTATCTTTTCTCATCAGACATTCAAACTCAAAAATATTATAAACTTTCTTGTTCAAAAATAATAATGGCAACAAGAGTTCAAACTGGCGGAACAATGTCTTTCGAGTATTCCGGAAAGGAAACTGCAGAACTGGACACGAAAAGAAAAAGAGAAATAAAAGAGGCATATGAAAAATATTATGAAAGAAGAAGAAGAAGAAAAGAAAAAAGAAATAAAATGCTCTTCTGGACAACTATAATACTAATTATTATCGTGATTATCGTCGGGATAATTATTTCATAACAGTTTTATACAGCAACGTTTAAATAACGCACTTATTTAAAACTTCTAAGTCCCGGTAGCTCAGTCGGTTAGAGCACATGGCTGTTAACATTAAATTGTCAGAGACCATGGGGTCGAAGGTTCGAGTCCTTCCCGGGACGTTTCTAAATCAAAAGAACTCAAGAAAGAAAAAAAATTCAAGAAAGAAATTTTCAAATAAAATTTCTCGACGGAAAAATAAAAATAGTTTCGGAAGGAAATTAAAAAATTAAAAATTTTACGATAAATTTATAAACAAAAAAGCACTAAGTAGCTTATCAAAAAGAGGTGGGCTACGCCGAAAAAATAAAATGGCAAAGAAAAAAGCAACGAAAAAAAAGGCAACTAAGAAAAAAAGAAGATAATTCTTAGAAAAATTTTATTTATTTTTAATTTGAGTCTTATTTTTATTTTTTATTGATAATCCTCGTGCGATTTTCTCTCACGATTCATTCTTTCAAGATATTTGTACATATTACCTTGCTTAGCTCCTTCAATCAAATGAATCACTGCGCGTTCAACATTCTCCACTTCTTCAACTTCCCCGATTATTCCGACCTCGCTTTCTCCGATAATAATCTCACAACCGGATATTTCCGTCATCGTTTTTCTGGTTTTACCATGAGTTCCAATGAGTCTCGCACGAATATCTTTCAGTTTTCTCCTCGTATGTGATTTTATTTTGACTTTCCTGAACACAAAATCTTCCTTGCATAAAAGAAGAGATTTGTCTACGCTAAAACCAAAATTCATCGCCTCAAAAAATTGTAAAGCAGTATATTCATCAAGCGGAGCACCTTCGATATTTACTCTCCTCCCGATAAGAGAAAGTTTAACATTTAGCTCTCTGGATATATGACTAATCCTTCTTCTCACTTCACGTGTTTTGCTCAAATAAGCTATCTCCATAATTAAATCAAAAAAACAGACTATTAAAGCTTTAGCACAGGATTCTTTAGATAAGAAGCAAAGCGAATGGAATCCCGTCAACGCTTCCTACATTGCCTTCATAAATTATTCCGGATTTTAAAGCAAGTTCCACCGACTTCTTTCCTGCAATGTTAAAAGTTGAATCATCATACTTCTCTTTCACCATTAAATCAATTACCTCTTCTTCGCTCAGCTCATCACCGCGATAAAAACTCTCCCTAACATCCAATTGCCTCTTCCCCTCCTCAAATTTCTTCCCGATAATATCGGAATCACAAATAGCAATTACTTTTCTGTAAGAATTATGAATTTTTACAAACATTTTACAAATGATACCTTATCGAAGACTTCGCACCACACGCAAGACAATGTTTAAATTTTATTCCTTTGTCAGAAACAAGTTCAGTATCAGGTTTTCCGCAAACAGGACAAATAACAAATTCCTTTGAGTATTTTTCAACCTTCTCGTTTACTTTAGCTTTGATTTGAAAATTAATCTTCCTTTATCAACTCTTCCAAAAACCGCAAGTTCCTTCTGTAAAAATTTAGCAAGATGCTCGACTGGTCTTCTTAAATATGTAGCAATCTGAACAAGATTAGTTATCATAGTGTTGCTTCCGGAAACGCTCCCTTCAGCCTTCGGAATTTCAAATCTCTCTCCGGAGCTTCCAACAACCTTCACTTGCAAATATGCCTCATCCAGCAGTTCT
>CAYXWK010000027.1:0-6760 GCA_964468785.1 Candidatus Woesearchaeota archaeon | reverse complement strand
AAAATAAAAACTCGCGAGCAAAAAATCTTTATACTAGATTAGGGATTTTAGAGAGTAAGGGTAATTTGATAATTGAAAAGGAGATAAATTAAAATGAACTACGAACCAGATTTAGTAAAGGGATTTCAGGACATTTTGCCACCGGCGTCGTTGAAGCGCGCGGAAGTGCGGAGAATCGTCGAGAAGAATTTCCGACTTTATGGATTCTTACCTTTTGAGACGCCAGTTATAGAATACGATGAACTGATGAAGTCAGATAATTTGCCGAGTGAGGAACAGGATGAAGCTATTTCGGACAGATTTCGTCTTCAGGATAGAGGAGGAAGAAAACTCGGATTGAGATATGAGTTTACTTTTCAGTTGGCGAGAATTATGAAGCAGAATCCTAACATGAAACTTCCTTTGCGGCGTTATCAAATCGGTGAGTTATTCCGCGATGAGCCGGTCGGATTTTTGAGATACAAACAATTTACGCAGTGTGATGCAGATATTGTCGGGGACGCTGGAGTTTCGGCTGATTCTGAATGTCTTTCTCTTTTTTCTGATATTCTTAAAGAGCTGAAAATCGAGAACGAGATTGAAGTGAATAATCGGAAACTTCTGACGGCGATAATTGAGAGCGTTGAGATTCGGCAGGTTCAGAATGTGATGCGCGAGTTGGACAAGATTGATAAGCTTGGTGAGGATGAAGTGAAGGCGAATCTGAAGAAATATACTTCGGCAAATCAGATTGTGACACTTTTCAAACTTCTTGGCAAGTCGATTGAATTTTTCAAAGAGAACGCCTTTGCCGGTGTAGATGAATTGGAAGAACTGATTTCTAAATGTAAATCTTATGGAGTCAAAATAAAATTCAATCCGTTTTTGGTTCGCGGGCTTGGTTATTATACCGGAAATGTTTTTGAAGTAACTGCTTTGGTTGAAGGGAGAAAAATCTCCATCGCGGGCGGAGGGCGTTACGACAAATCCGTAGGGAAATATTTGAACAGAGAGATTCCTGCTGTCGGAATTTCTTTCGGACTTGAAAGAATTAGTGAACTAGCGAAAGTTTTTGTGTCTTCGGTTCCGTGCGCAGTTATAATTTCAATTTCGCAGGATAAGGAAGCGATAAAATTTTCTTCTTATTTGAGGAAAGAGGGAATTTCGTGCGTTGTTTCTTTTGATAAAACCGGAAAGGCGATGGAATATGCGAATTATTATTCTGTTCCTTTTGTTGTTTTCGTTGGTGCGGAGGAAGTTGGGCAGAAGAAGTTTAAACTAAAGAATATGCAAAGTGGTGAAGAGAAAATGATTACGGAAAAACAGATTGTTAAGGTGCTTGGGCGAAAATAAAAAAATAAAAATTTGATTTTATATATTTATATGCAAGGACTTATCGATCTCCAAAGCCGTCCGCTTTCATCTACGCAAACATAAGCATTGCCTGGACCAGTATTCGATCTTAAATTTTCAATAGCTACTTCGGGAACTATTCTTAGTGGTCCTGTTTCTGCGTTGGGATTCTCTCTCCTTAAACTAATAGCTGAGTTGAATGCGTCCAGATAGATTCCCTTTCCGACGATGTCGTCATAAACTTCAAATGCGCCTGATTTTGCAGTTACTAATGAACGGAATTCCGGATGATATGTTGGAGACAATAGAAGTCCGGGTTTAGTTGTTGAAAGCGAGCTTGCAGGAAATAATGCTTGCATTCCTGGAAGAGAGGCATCAACATTCATGCTCATAGAACCTGTAGTCGTTCTAGTTACGATATTTCCTCTGTTTACAAGAAGGGAATTTACTTCACAAGTTTCATCGGCGTTGCAGGAATTTGCGTTTATTAGTCTCGGAGAGAATTGTGTGTATGCACCGTTAATAACGAGAGCAGTAACCAACGAAGCAACAATTGCGACGACTGCTGAAACGATTATCGTAGTAGTCATTTGTTTATCTTTCATTTTGCACCTCCTTTTTTCTTTTCGTATCGGTGTAATTTGCCCGGAGAATCTAAGATTTCTCCGGCGGTGTCAAGAATCGATTTTCGACGATTCTTGATATCACAAAACTCCTTCTTATCTTCGTTTGAAAAACAAGAAGGTTTCGTAGCTAAACCGATATCGATTTTAGGCAGGATATATATATATCTTATGGTTTTATTTTTTAGACGAGAAGGTTATTGATGGGGCGATGATAAATGATGAGGAAATTATTTTTTAATTGGGGCGGTGCGAATTATTTGGAAGTGATAAATTTTATTTTACGGAGATAATTTTAGTCTTTTTCAAATTCATCTTCTCCCGGAAAAGCATCATCTTCAATAATTGTTTCCTCTTTTGAAGTTTCGTATTCTTCTTTCATAAATCTATCAACTTCTTCTTTCAATTTTTTTAATTCTTCAGAATGTTCTTTTTCATGATGTGATTTCAACCAAACCCAGATTTCATCGAGATGTTTTTCTTGTTCGAGCAAAATTTTATGCTGATAGTCTAAATGAAGAAGTGGAACGAATGCACCTATTTTGTCTCCATTATTGTGTGTATGAACTATTTCTGAAAACGCTATTTTATTTTTTTTTTCAGAAAATATTTCTTTAACCTTTGAGTAAATTTCTTTTATTTTATCTTTTATGTTTATTGTTCTTTTTGGCAGAGAAATTGCTGTTTCTATTTCTTGTTGTCTTGAAGAAATTACTCTTTGAATTCTTCTGTTTTCTGTTTTCACGGCTTTTCCAAGAGCAATCATAAGTTCCTGTAAGGTTACTTTTCTGAATCTTGGAAGTGGAGTTCTTGGAATTAGCTCAGGAATTTCTTCATCAAGTTCGAGTCTTTCTTGCTTATATTTTTTTTCTTCTTTTTCACCGAACAGAATGGCATCTAAACTTGGAAGATATTTGTCTAATAAAATTTCCGATTTTATTCTTAGGAATAGTGCAGCCGCAAGCAAAACTTTTGATGAAATAAACAGATTAGCTTCTTCCATTTCTTTGATTCTTTCCAAATATTTATTTGCTAACAGGACTAAATCTATATCCCATGGGTCGAGCTGTTCTGTGTTTATGAGATCATATATAATGCTCTTCCAGCTAAGTTGTTCTCCAAATAAAAGTCCGTGAACCTGTTCCTGCCCTACTCTTGAGGAAATAGTTAACGCACTCTCTTTTTTCGTCTTTTCGTAAGAATTATTCTCGAAAGAATCGTCCATTTTATCAATTAATCTGTTTGATTTAACTATTTTTCTTCAGGAATTTAGTAAATTCACTAAAAAAGACAACTTAGGAGAGTTCCCATTAAGAAGTTACAACAAACCGAAAAGTTTATATATTCTAAATACTCAGATATTTTATCACCTCTTTTTGCCCGGAAGAGGACGTTAAATCCATCTATTTCAGCTTGGGTTTAGCCTCCTCTTCAAGGGTTAATTAGTGTACATAAGCATTCTTCAAGACTGTTCACAAAGTCCTTTGTTAGGCAGAGCGGAATATCCGAATGTAAAGAGGTGTATAATAATCCGTGATTGGAGTTAGTTCAGAAAATTTTTCAGAAAAGTAGTGTAATTGAATATTCTGACTGAAAGGTAGGTCCAAGCACTTTCTAAAAATCTTATCCAGTGTTGCATTTTGATTATTGCTCTTTTTTAGCTGAATCGAATTCAGTGTAATGGCAGTTTCCGCAGTAGTTTCTTCCTTTGTGGGTGGCTAGGAACGTTCCTGGTCCGCATCTAGGGCAACTTTTTCTTTTCCGTATAACCTTTTCGCCATCAATTTGATATTGTGAATATTTTTTCGAAGTCGGCTTATTTTTATGTGGTTTTTTCCCGCCCCCGTCTTTTGAAGAACCGCCTTTTTTTGTAGCCATTATTTACCTGCCACCTTTTTTTGTTTTTTTCTTGGTTCGATTCTGTCTTTGTCAGATTTTGAATCATAGATGAATGCCTCTATTAAAAATTCGTGTGAACCGAATCTGTTTTTTATCGATTTTACAGTTATATTATCTGCTGTTGTTTTGAATTTTTCTATAATATTCTTAATAACTTCAACATTTCCAGGATTTTTTTCAGAGACCAAAGTTACTTCGACTTCTTTTCTTTTCAATAGTTTGTTTTCAAATTCTTTTTTTATTTCCATTATCCTTTCATTGCGTATGCTCCCTTTTCGGCTATATTAAGATTTTTTGCTATTTCCGATTTTTCAGGGTCAAGTACGATTAAGTTTCCTTTTAATCCTTCACTTTCTTCTTTACTTAAACTTTTCTTGCCATCTAAATCTCTGACTTTAATTGCTCTTGCCATTATTTTTTCCCCTTATCTGATTTTTTTGTTTTTTTGACAGCAGACTCTTTTTTCTTCTTCTCTTCTTCTAACCATTGTAATTTTCCAAGCCCTGTTTGTCGCATAGTTAATCCAATTTTTGGAACTCCTGCTTTATAGCTTATTGCGACTATTCTCGCGACACAGTCATCCTCTTTTGCAAGAGTTCTTTTGCTTGCTTTTCCGGATAGCGTGCCTGTTTTATTTAGTGAGACAAAATCCTCCATAGTTTGAGAAATATGAATCATTCCTCTTGCCGGACCTATTTGTATAAATGCTCCGAAATTTGTTATTTCCGAGATTGTGCAATATACTGCTTCATGAAGCTCTGGCTTCCATACAAGTAGTTTGAATCTTGATTTATAGAATGCTGAACCATCTCCCGGAATTATTACTCCCTGCTCAACTTCATCGACGGATAAAACAGATATTACATATCCGAACTCTTTACTTACTTTTTCTGAAAAGTCTTCTTTGAGTTGTCTTTCTATTGCTTCATGAGTTTCAAGTCCAAAGTGTTTTGGCTCTACTCTAACATGGTCTTCTACATCTAAAATATAAAACATATATGGGAATGATAAAATTGGTTTAAAAAGTTTACCATATCTTTATTAATTCTAAAAATCCTCTTTTTTGAGCCAAGGTGGCGGAGTGGTCTAACGCGTCGGTCTCGAAAACGGAGGAAATATTCGAGCTAACCGATTCTCGCAAGGGAGCACAGGTTCGAATCCTGTCCTTGGCGTATTATATGGCGGATTCTGATTCTTTATTCTCTATAGAATTTTTTGATTTTGTTCAAAAGTTTTTATTTTGATTTTGTTCATTCTATTTACAGCTTCGTTCCAAGTAAGTAGCCCGTTTTTTGCGCCGATTTTTTGTATTGTCGATTCAGCGTTTACGCTTCCGACTTTTATCGCTTTCTCTATCTCTCCGAATTTGATAAATCCGGACACGAATCCTGAAGCAAATGCATCGCCTGCGCCGGTTCTCTCTACGATTTTTATATTGTTTGGAATTGAAGCGTGGACTTTTTCTTCGTTTGAAACTATGTTTCCCTTTTTTCCGTAAGTTATGCAAACTATTTTTGGTCCGAGTTTGTGAATCTTTTTTAACAAATCTCCATCCCCCACCAAATCTGTGGCTTCCTCATCGTTTAAGATTAAGACGTAGAGATTCTTCAATAAACTAATTACTCTTTTTTTATTTTTTAATATCAAGTAACTGCTTGGATTGAATGCGGTTTTTATTCCTTTTTTAGATGCGAATTCGAACATTTTTTCTTCCACTTTTAGACTATCTTCCGTCATTGAAGCAAAATAAAACCATTCTGTTTTTAATTTGTCCAATCTAATTTCTTTTTCTTCTAGAAGAGAATTTGCACCTCTAAAATTTAAAACAGTTCTGTTTCTTTCTTTTGCATCGAGAATGATGCTACTTCCGGTTGGTTCGTTACATCTTTTTCCTAAGAAAGATACTTTTTCTTTTTTTAATTCCTGCAAGATTATTTCGGAATTAATATCTGTGCCGATTTTTCCAATGAATCCGGTTTTGAGCCCCATTTTTGAAAATGAAACTGCTGTGTTTGTTCCGCCACCGCCAGTTGAGTGCATCATTTTTTTTACCAAAATTTTCGCACCGGTTGGAACGCAGATTTGTTTGTTTTTTTCCGCAATGTCAAGTTCAATAAATGTATCGATGACTGCGCTTCCAACTGTTATTATATCGTATTTCATTTAACCTCAATTTCACAAACAATCGGATAGTGGTCTGATGCTATTTCTGAGTGTTTGTCTATTATAGTGTATGCGTTTTTGACTTTTATATCTTTTGAAGTGAAGAAATAATCTAATCTTATTGGAGAATTGTCGTTTGGATGTTTTATTAATTCTGTCGGAATTGTTGGTTCGTGTTTATCAAGTGTAAATAAAACGTCCTTTAGACCGTAGCTTTTGATGAACGGAACTAATTGAACGTCGAGGAGTTTGTCGACTTTTTGTTTGTAATGTCTGCCTGCAAAATGTTTGAATGCCCTGTACATTTTTTCTCGGTCGTATTTATCGTCGTCAGACAGCGCGTTGAAATCTCCGAAGAGAATTAGCGGTTTATTTGTGGAATCTAAAATTGGCTTTATAAAATGAATTTTTTCTTTGTCGGTGGCATCGTGTTTTGGATGAATTAAAACGAGATTTATTATTTTGTTTTTTATTTTTATTTGAGCAGAGATACCTTTTCCAAAACTTTTTACAAAGGTTGTTGGCTTTTCGAGAGGGATTTTTGAGAGAAGAGTTATTCCCCATTCCCAATCGTAAGCACAGTCAATGGAATATTGAAAGTTGAAGATTTTTTTGTAGTTTAGCTCGATGTTGAATTCGTTTGGTCCGCAGAAACATGCTTCTGGAATTCCTAAAATATCTGGATTTTCTTTTTTGATTATTTTTTTAACGGCATCAATTCTTTTCTTTTCTAGTTGAAAATT
>CAYXWK010000026.1:0-6884 GCA_964468785.1 Candidatus Woesearchaeota archaeon | reverse complement strand
CAAGATTATAGACATCAACCTCCTCAAAAAATCTCTCAACCGAATAAACTAATATCTCTCCACCGACTCCTTTAAGCAAATCTCCAACTTTCAAATCTCCTGCGTCTTTCCATCCCTCATTAGAATAAACCGGATGATTCGATGTAACTTTCATCTTCTCATTAATCACAAGATATTCCGCAGAAACATGTTTGAAAGTTTCCGTGACTCTTGAGTATTTTTTTTCATCATTCACCTCATCATAAGAAAGAACATAATCTCCGACTTTTATAGTTTCAATCGCTTTGGAGCCATAAATGGTTTCTATCAAAGTTCCCTGAAGAAAACAAGTCGGAACAGAAGCGGGAAGACATCTTCCTCCTGCACAAGAAAATCCCTGTGGACAATCTAAAGAAGAAGAACATTCAAGAGAAGAACCACCACCAGAACCATCTTCACCAGAACCGCCATCACCAGAACCATCTTCACCAGAACCTCCGGCATCACTTTCAGGAGATTTTAGAACAGTTACATAAAAATCAACAAGAATTATCGGAGAAATTGTGTAAGTAGATAAAGGAGTAGATTCTCCCTCAAGATAAAAAGAATCCTCGCCAACTTGTCTGAAAGAAGAATGCAAATCTGCCAAATCATGAAGTCTGTAATTTTTTCCAGTATCACTACCAACTCTAACGCTAACCGTAGCATCGGAAGGAATCTTTTCTCCTACAAGAACGAGAGTTCCTTCAAGAGGCTCTCCTGGAGAATAAATCTCCTTATGAGTTATTTCAGGAGCCAGAGACGCGGCAGGAAAAAAGAATCCGAAAAGAGCGATATTAAGCACGACAAAAGAAGCGACAAAAATAAAAACTTTTGAAGAAAAATCAAGCCGACCTTTATCTTTTCCGTGATAAGAAGTAATAACTTTTCCATCGACACGACGATTGTGGTAAACATAAGGTCCATAAATTTTTCCGTTCCTCTTAGAAAATTTTTTGTAAACCAAATCAACCTCTAAAACCTCAGCAAAATCAAATATATAAGTTTTCCCCTACATCAAAAAAACAAAACAACCAATATAGCAAGAAAAACCATGTTACTAAAATCAGCCACCGAAGTAGTTATCGGAATAAGAAAATTATCAGGATCCTCATTTTTCCTGTAAATATAAAGCCCAGCAAAAATTGCTACAAAGAAAAGCAGATTAGCCAAAAAAATCATATCTATAAGAACAATCAGAAAAACTTTCAAAGAATCAAAAAGAGAAATTCCTTCAGGAGAAAAGTAAGTTATTCCAAGAGCCGCAACAGAACTTAATATAGCCCCAATCAAAGTTAGCAAAACAGTCTGCAAAAACAACTCTCTTAGCTCCTCAGTCTTCCACCAGCTTTTCCTAACCTTCCCCTCATGTAGCATCGTGGAAAATCTCGAAGAAACAATAGTCCCGTAATTACCAACCATATTATTCAAAAGAGGAAGAAGAATCACCAACGGAACTATTGACAAGAACAAAGATTCAATTGAATTAAGTGCGAATCCTCCAAGCGAACTCAAAACACAAGCAAAAAGAAGAACTTTGAAACTTTCTTTCATTATAGTTCTGGCAACATGAGAGTTTTTCCCGTATTCTTTTATGTAAAGCAGAGTTCTCTTGGAAATTTTGTGTTTTTTATGAATCTTGTGAATTTTCGGATGAAAGTGTTCTCTCTTCAAATCAACAAGCTTCTTCAAATCTTTCAATATCTCATCGTGTTTTTTCATTAGACCACCAAAGTAATTGCGATAAGCAAAGATATCATACTTGTTACATCACCGACCGTAGTCACAAACGGCCCCATTATGTTGTCAGGATCATGACCTTTTTTGAAAAGATAAAGTGTTGCCATTAAAGTCAAAGGATTCAAAATTAAATTTGAGAGTATCCCGGCAAAAAAAGGAACCAGTATTATTTGTGGAATCAGCAACCCGGTAGTTAAAAAACTGAAAACGAACGCTATAAGTCCGAGAGCAAAGGAAACCATTGCTGCAAGAAAAAAAGAAGCCTTCACGTTTCCCTGTATGAATTTGCTTTTTTTATCATCAGGGTTTATCGCTTTCATATAAAGCCCAGAACTTATCCTCGAAGCAAAAGTTCCGCTTATGTTCCCTCTCATCGCCATAAACCCCGGAATTATTATGAGCATTCCGGGAATCAAAAACATCTTGTCAGAATAAACGGCCAAAACTATCCCTGCAAACAGCCCTCCAAGAACGGAAAAAACTTGCGTAAAAAAAATATCCTTAAAATTCCTATCAATCAGCTCCATTTTAACCAAATAATCTGGAAAAATTATTATAAAAACCTGCCGAAACTACCAATAACTAATTTTATTCTCGGAGAGCTTCAAACTCTCATATTTCTGATGCATTATCTCGACATTTTTCTCACAAACAAAATCATGATGACGAAAACCTCCGCCAAAAGTTTTTGGAATATGCATCAATTCATGAATTATAACCTTATCCTGCTCTTTTTTGTTCATTTTTTCAAATCGTTCAAGAAATTCAATCGCATAAAAAGCCTTTGTCTTCATTGCGTTTTGCATAAGTTTTCCGAGCGTATGACAACGCGCAATCGTTCTCTTCGAAGAAGAACCGAAACTCCTAAGACATTCCACTCTGTTTAAATCAAGATGTTCCATTCTCAAAGTCTTCGCAATATCAACCAGTCTCTCTTTTAAGTCCGGCGCATCAAAGTATTTCATAAAACAAAAAAAACTCTGACATATTTATACTTTACACTAAATCAAACCTCTATTATTCTTCCTTCTCTTCCGACATTTATCACAGTCGTCTTGCCTATTTTTTCTTCTAATCCCGCGCCCTCATGAATGTGCCCATGCAAAACAAAATCGGGCTTGAATTTTTTTATTGCTTTTGTTATAGAATCACTCCCACGAACTCCTGAAAACTCTGACTTGCTTCCTCGTGGATGCATATGCGTCAACATTATTTTTTTCTCTATGCCTTTCAAATCAGCATGTGCCTTCTCAAGATTCTTCATTAACTCTCTGCTTGAAATTCTTCCTGGTCCGGGAGCATCTTCGGCGCCACCAGCTCCAAAAAATCCGATATTTTCATAAACTGCCGAATAACCATGAACATTTTTCACCCCGTAAAGATTAGCAAGAAAATCCGCAGTTGCAAAAGAATCCCAGTTTCCGGGAATTAGCAAAACTCTTTTATTCTTATCCTTAAACGGCTTTATTATATTTTTCGCGTCGACTAATCCCGTTATATCTCCGCACAATACAACCAAATCAGCATTTTCCTTTTCCGCCCGCTCAGCTAATCTTCTGACAAGTTTAGAATCTCCGTGTAAATCGGACGCGGCAAGTATTTTGAATTTTTTCTTCATCCAGAGTATAGAAAAAAAGAGAATTTAAGGCTTTTGTATATTCTGTAAAAGTTCTTCAATTCCTTTCCGACAGATATCTCTCCTTAGTTTTCTTAGTTTTTTCACGCTCTTTTCTCCAAACTGAAAACCTCTCGCCCAAACAATTTCCTCCTCGGAAGCTTGCGCAATTTCAACAACATCGTCAAAAAGAGTTTCATTTAAAGCCAAATTGTGCGGACGATGCACGGACGAACTGACTACCCCATTTTTAGAATCATAAAACATTTTTCTCGGAGTCAAAGACAAGCCATACCTCTGAGAAAGATAAGAAACTTTTGCAATAAGGTCATAATTTTCTGGAACTATCTGCAAACCCAAAAAATCCATTCCAAGAATAAATTCCACTTGCGACTGATTTAACATATAATCTCCTTTCAATTAAACTATAAAAAGATTCACAAAGTTTATAACACAACTTCTCGTACTAAACAAATGAAAATGATAATCTTCTTTTCATTTATTGCATTGGTTCTTTTAGGTTCAGCAGCATTTTCATATTTTTATTTTTCTCAGACAACTTACTCACAACGGGAAGAAATTGCAAATCCTGTTTTAGGAATGGATGACACACAAGCCTTGGACTCCTTTAGCGCGGAATACGTTACATATCTTCTCTACTCTCTCGGCGCTAAAGATTTAAAAAAACCTTTGATAGGTGAAAATCCAAAAATAGAAATTTACGTTGACGAGCTAATTTACGGAGCAGAAATATCTAAAGGAATCGTATATGTAACGGAAGGAAGCTTTCAGAAAAAAGACATAATAATCAGAACTTCAAGAATTGAATTAATAAAAATGTTGCGCGACAATAATCACGTACAGGAATCGTTCAACTCCGGAGCATCTAAAATAGAGTTAGTCGCCAAAGAGCCCGTGCTTTTAACAAAGGGATATATGAAAATCTATCAAAGAATAAGTTAATCGTAATTGTTAAAAGACAATTTGTTACTTTCTAAGATGACAGAACAGCAGAAAGATTTAAAAGTTGCATAAGAACTCTAATATATAGGTTGTAAAATATATCATGGCAGAAGAACAGATAAAGGATAACTTCGACATATTCTTCAGGAGAAAGCCTGCATTAATGCTTGTCGCACTAAAAAGAATCGCACGAGTGAGATATGGAAGTGTCCTTGCAAAAGAAGTTGATTGCACATATTCACACGCAGTAAAAATATTACAAAGTTTGGAAAAACTCGGTTTAGTAATGTTTGAAAAGAAAGGAAGAATAAAGTTGATTAAACTAACCAAAAAAGGCACAGAAATAGCAGAAAACATCGAGAACATAAAAAAATTGATTGCTTAATTTTCCTGACGAACAATTCCCTCTACATGAGAAAAACCTGCCAGCATTAATTTGTTTCTAAAAGTTAAATCGACCTTAAACCCATTCTCTTGTAAAAGAGCCCTTATTGTTTTACAAAACTTTTCTCCGGCATCATCAAAATCAGTCAAAACACTTATTTCATCTGTTCTCTCGATATCCGGGAAAATTCTTTCGATACTTCCAATTATAGAAGTTCCGACAGAATGCATTTCAAAAACCTTCTCAAAACCAAGATTCCGTAAAGCTTCTGCGTCCCGTTTTCCCTCAACTATAATAACATTCTTCTTGTATCTCTCCAAATCCGACTTAAAGAAATTATTTCTTGCTTCAATTACCTTTTGTAATCTTTTCTTTTTCAAAATGGCCTCGACGGGATTTGAACCCGCGACACCTGGATAACTCCAATTCCCTACAAAGTTGCAGGAACTTCTCCTCACTTTGAAAGTTAAGAGTCCAGTGCTCTAACCGGGCTGAGCTACGAAGCCATACATCTCAAACAAAGAGACTCTCTCTGAAAAATCTGAGATGTTTAAAAAGTTATTGTGCCAAGCCTAAAATAACAAAATCTTAAAAAACCAGTTAATTACCTAATTAAATGGAAATTCATATATTATTATTTTACAAATTCGTTGAAATCGACAACGCTGAAGAATTCCGAGATAAACACCTCGAGTTCTGTAAAAATCTCGGAATAAAAGGAAAGATTTTGATAGCGAAAGAAGGAATAAACGGTTCAGTCTCCGGAACGATTGAACAAACAGAAGCTTATAAAAAAGAATTGACTTCTGACGAGAAATTTTCTGATGTTGAATTCAAAGAAGAAATCGGAATTTTTCATCCATTTAGAAAGATGGTAGTCAAAGTCAAAGATGAAATAATAAGAATTGACAAAGAACTCGATATGTCGAAGAAAGGAGATTATATCTCCCCGAAAGAGCTTCTTGATTTATATGAAAAAGGAGAAGAAGTTTTGATACTTGATACGAGAAATAATTATGAATACGAAGTCGGAAGATTTAAGGGAGCGATGAAATCAGAAATAGAAACTTTCAGGCAATTTCCAGAATTCGTAGAAAGGCTTAAAGAGTTCAAAGAAAAACCTGTCGTGATGTATTGCACTGGAGGAATTCGTTGCGAAAAAGCATCAGCATATATGGTTCAGCAAGGTTTCAAAAACGTAAAACAATTACACGGTGGAGTTATAAAATTCTGCCAGCAATTCCCCAACACTGCGTGGGAAGGAAGTTGTTTCGTATTCGACGACAGATTAACTTCAAACGTCGGGCAGAAAGACGAACTGAACAAATGCCTACATTGTAAAACTTCGTGCGATTTAATGCGAAACTGCAAAAACGCAAAGTGCAACAAAATGATTTTCATCTGTCCAAATTGCCGGGAAGAAATGCATAGTTGCTGTTCCGAAAAATGTGTTGAAAAAATTTTGTCTGCTAAATTATAAATATCTCTTTAAAAAATAGATGCTAATAAATTTTCTAATTAACGATAAACTCTCCACGAATTTTCACATTTCGTGCACTTATAGAACTTTGTTTCCGATTCATCAGATGAACGAGTTTGCATTGTCCAAAAATAAGCTTTCTTATTCTTACACTTCGAGCATTTTATATCAACAATAGGATTGATATTATCATCTTTCTTAATTACAGCAATCTTTTCCGTGTTCTCCACTTTCTCAGAAGTTTTTATTTTAAGTTTCTTGTCGGACTTATGACCACAACTAGCACAAAAAGTTTTCCCATCCTTCATAATTATAAGGCCCTGACATTTATTACAAAAATCCATTTTCCACTCTGACAATTGAAGTATTTATTCTTTGCGTTCAGCAAAATCCTCTCTGCTCAGGTGAACGGAAAAATTCAAAGAACAAAAGTTTTATCCAGCCAATCAAAGGAATCCTAAATTTCGCCTCTCCGATTATCTGTTCTGGAAGAATATTAGTCTCGTCCAAATTCTGACGATTATTGCCATCGAGCTGTTGCGAATTCGTCTTTCCGTTATCTCCTTTAGTTCCGATAGGATTTTCGCTGACTATTCTATGAATTATCGGATTTGGGGCAGAAGAACCCTGATTCGGATAGAAAACGATTATATCGCCCCTCTCCACGCTGGAGCGCCCCCAAA
>CAYXWK010000025.1:0-7001 GCA_964468785.1 Candidatus Woesearchaeota archaeon | reverse complement strand
GGACTTCCGAAGGTTCCATTAATGTGCTTGCCATTTTCTCCAAGTTTTATTTCAAAACCAAGATCGCCAGGTTCAAAGTCGATGTATATGGGGATATCGTAAATATTTGATGGGAAGTTATCAGCGGTAACTTTAATAGGTGAGTACCTGTATTTTTCATCCACTAAAACTTTTCCAATACTGTAATAACCAATGTTGATATCAAGAGAATCTATAACTCTGTTTAAAAAAACTTTGGATTTTATTTGTTCAATTTCTTCCGGTTTTGATTTTTCGAGCTGGATTTCTAAGTTTCTCTTTTGTTCAGACAGTTTTTTCAGTCCGTTATTTATTTCTTCTTTTTGTTTGTCATAATGATTTTTTATTCTCTGAATTTCTTTTTCTAGTTTTTCCGATAGATTCTTTGCAGTGTCTTTGACTCTATTTTCAGTAAGTTTTTTCAGTTCTTCTTTTGCTATTTCATATTCTTTTTTTAATTCTATTTCCGGAATGTCTTCTTTTCTGCCTTCCATATATTCGTATTTTTCAAGACTAAAATCTTTTATTTTTCCGTCTTCGACGCAAATGTGATTTGTGATTTGTTCTTTTTCGTTCAGGTATTGGAGAGTTGTTGCGATGCTGAATCTTATTATGCATTTGTAATCTGTTTTTTTCCCAAAACTGCTAATTTTGCAATTTCTGAGAGAAAAATATTTTTCTAACTCCTTTTTGAAATCTTCTTCAAATTTTATTTTTATTATTGTAGTCTGTCCCCGACTTTCGATATAATTCATCATGGTCTTAAGAAGAATGCTTCCTTTTGTGAGAAACTCTGATTCTCCGTCAGATTTGTCAAATCTTATTTTGAATGGTGTTTTTTTCCCGGAGAATTCCTCAAATTCCTTTGGAATTTTTTCCACGATTAGCAATCCTAAATGTTCGCTAAATTTTGCCCCAATATTATTAAAGAAAGTCATTGCAAAATTTCTTAAATTTTCACTATTGCTTTGTTCATTTTTCATTTTCATCAAGTATTTTTTCGTTGTACTCCTTTATTTTCATATATTCTTCAATACCTTGTTGAACCATTTTATTTATTTCTTCAACTCCCTTTGCAAAGATTTTAAGATTGTTTTTTGAATCTATGAAAGCATCCATTAACATTTCCTCTATTTTTGAAATTCCAGAGGATGTTTCTGAATCGAGTCCAAGATTAAACAGAATTATTGGTAGTTCTCCGATTATCATGCCAATGCAACACATTTTGTTAACAATTAAATCGACTATGTGTTCTTCCATTGTTCCAGCAGTCGCTAAGCTGTATACTTTTATGTCATGCTTTTGTCCGATTCTGTCGAGTCTGCCGATTCTCTGTTCAACCGACATTGGATTCCAAGGTAAGTCATAATTAATCAGATTGTGGCAGAACTGAAAGTTTAGCCCTTCAGCTCCTGTCTCTGTACTTATCATTATGTTTGCACCAGCACGGAACGCCTTGACTCTTTCAGTTTTCTCTTCGCGAGTTAATCCTCCAGCATATTCGACTATTTTAAGATTTAAAGGAGCCAACTTCTCTACGATATACTTCATAGTTGTCGGGTGTTTTGTGTAAAGCAATATTTGTGCGCCGGGTTCTTCTTCGTATATTTCTTTTATTAGTTTTAGAAGAGTTTCTATTTTTGAATCTTTTTTTAGTTTATTGTATTTGTCGAGAATCTCGTAAGCAATTTTTCTTGTTTTTTCATGATATCTTTCATTGTTCGCTATTCTCTCGAGAGACTCTTTTGCTGAGCGAGATGAACTTGTTACTTTTGGAAGGAGAGCGTAAATAATCAAACGTCCGTTTAATTCATTTCCATTAACTGAAAAATATTTTGTTTTCAGCAAATCAGTTATTTGTTCGTAAATTTCTTTTTCTTCCTGAGTTAAATCGACTGCGACTATTTTAGGGATTCTTTTTTTGTATTCGACTATCGTGTCATTTCTTTTTCTCCCTATCATTCTTTCGTCGAGTTTTCTTTTTAGTTCCTGCGGATTTAACGGGTGTCTTTTGTTACCTCGATAGAAAAATTCTTTTTTGAATTCATTTAATGTCCCGAGATGGCCTTTCTTCAATAAATGAAGAAGATTATAAAGCTCTAATAAGTCATTTTGAAAAGGAGTGGCCGTCAGAATCAGAAATCTTTTCTTCTTTAATTTATCGACGAATTCCCATCTACGTGTGCTTTTGTCTTTTAATTTATGAGCTTCGTCCACAATTAACAAATCCCATTGGATTTCGTGAGCTCTTTCATGCTTGAATTTTGATTCTTTTTTTCTGTATGTTTTTACTCTGTCAATTGATGCAATTAACAATTCAAAATTTTCCCAATCTTCTTCATTTTCGATTATTTTGAAATCTAAATCGAATTTTTCTCTCAATTCGGAAACCCACTGGTCTACTAAAGAGGGCGGTGTTAAAATGAGTATTTTTTTTGCAAGGCTTCTCGCAAGACATTCTTTTATTACTATCCCTCCAGTTATTGTTTTTCCAAGACCAACCTCGTCGGCAAGGAGTCCGGTTCCGTTAAGGTCACGAAGAATTTTTAGAGCTCCATCTGGCTGATGGGGTAAATTGAATTGTAGTCTTGGAATAATTTCGGGATATGAGATGAGCTCGCTTATCTGGCTTTCTTTAGAAATCTCTTCCGCTTCAAATTTTAAATCTGCCATGTTGAAGTGTTCAAACTGCTTCTTTTCTATCTTCTCAAAAATCTCGCTGTCGTCGGAAAACGACTCCTCTATTATTATTTCAGACATTTTATTCTTGATATTTATCTTTTGGATTTTATTTTATAGTTTTTTTGGTGTTTGATTGTGTGCGATTAAAGGAATTTTAAAATTCTCCTAAACTTTTTTGCTCCTTGTTTGTTTTTGGAATGACTGCTTCTTGGGGAAAGAGAGCTCTCCATGTGCTCCATGTTTTTCTGAATATCCCTGCGTTTGCTAAGTTTTTTCCGTGTTCTTTTAGAAATTTTATTGTATTCGGGTCGGACGGATAGCCTGAGCCGATTTCTCCGAATTCTTTTCTTATTTTTGCGACTTCTTCTTCTCTTGTAGTTTTAGCTAAAATAGAACCTGCTGAAACTGAAACGTGATTTGCGTCCGCCTTGTGTTCACATTTTATGACGAGATTGTCTTTATGCTCTATGAAATTTTCCAAAGTTTTTTTCCAAGATTCAGTATTTACAGATGGACAATCGACCACCACAGTTATTTTTTCTTTTTTGTTGTTTAATGCGTTTATTATCTGCGCAGTTTTTTTCGCTTCTAAAGTGTTTAGATTTGTTCCCGAGCTTAATGAATCGTCGATTTCTGTTGCAGAAGTTTTCACTATTTTGTAATTAGACGAGTTTGATTTTATCAGCTCGGCAAGTTTTACTCTTTCTTTTTGTGAAACAATTTTAGAATCTCTAATTTTTAATGATTTCAACTTTGCTTCCTGTTCTTTTGTTACGAAAACTCCTGCGAGAATCATCGGACCGATTAGAGGTCCGCGACCTGCATCGTCAATTCCGATTTGCAACATATTTTTCTCCAACCCTATTTAGCGCACAAACTAATTTTGAACGAATTTCTTCGGGAATATCGCTCTCAACTATTCTTTGAATTCTTTCCTGATAAAATCTTAAACCTGAGAGCATTCCAAAATATTCTATGTGATTTCTTTCCCCAAAAATTATGGCTATTTTTTTTTTAGTTTGTTCGCAATTTATTGAAATAGTTTCGTGAGTTTTGTGTATGTGCTGAGTTATAGTAATTGTTTCTTCGTCCGTGTAATTTCTGTATGAAATGCAAATTCCGTTGCAATTTTCTTCAAGAGTCTTTTTAAGAGATTCTCCGGTTAAACATCTCCAGTTGTAATCTCTTTTTTGCATAGTTCTTAAGAAAAGAAGAGGTTTATATATTTTTAGAACAATCGGGAGTTAACTAAATGCTAGACACGACAAAAGGTTCAATAGCGGGAGTGGCTCACGCAGCGCACTGCGCCGCGGATCCTTCAACAAAGTTGAAGTGATTTGCAAACAAATCCCACAAGATAGCGGGGGTGGGATTTGAACCGCACGACCTCGAGGTGTCCGAAATCAATATTTCTGAGCAAATACAAGATTTGCAATTTTGATTTTATGGGCCTCGCGAGCACTCCAGGCTGCTCTACCCCGCTGTAGGTATATAGCAATACAAGGACTTTTAAATTTTGCCTTCTGTGTTTTCTGCTATGGTAAGAGTTAATCTTTTGGATCCGAAGTTTCTTGCAGACCAGCATCTCGTTGCTGAATACAACGAAATTCTCATGATAGCAGGACACTTCAGAAAACACGGAGTAAAAATAAAAGAAATTCCTAACGAATATTGTCTTGGGAAAGGACATATGAATTTTTTTAAAAATAAATTTAGATATCTGGAAAAAAGACACAAAATTATAAAGAAAGAAATGCTTCGGAGAGAATTTAGAGCTTCAAAATCTTTAGATGTTTCTTCGTTTTTGTCGTTTTACAATGATTGGATTCCAAGAAAAAAGGATTTTCAGATTATTCGTGAAAGGATTATTGAAAAGATAAAATTAAAACCTGATTTCTACAGATATTATGGAAGGTCTGTTGGCGGAAAATTTTTGGTCAAGCTTGTTCAAAGGGCAAACCTTAAAACCTCTCACTCTTTAACATTTTATTGCCCAGATGGCGGAGTGGTTAACGCGACGGATTGCTAATCCGTGCCTTCCGGGGCTCGCAGGTTCGAATCCTGCTCTGGGCGTTGGAAAGAGTTAAAAACTCTTGAAAAATAATATTGATGATGAAAGCTAAATTTGTCATATTTGGTGTTATGGCTCTTGTGATTTTGGCTTTGATTGGGGTAAAAATGAATGGAAATGTTATTAATTCCGGTGGGGAAAAGGTTTTGTTTAGAACCAGTGAAGGAGATATAGTTGTAGAGCTTTATGATAATATGCCTATAACTGTCGGAAATTTTAAGAAACTTGTTTCAGAGGGATTTTATGATGATACGATTTTTCACAGAGTCATTCCTGATTTTATGATTCAGGGAGGAGACCCTCAAGGAACTGGCACGGGTGGTCCGGGGTACACTATTGAGGATGAATTTGTCGAAGGAAGCTCGAATGTTCGTGGAACAATTTCCATGGCTAATACCGGAAGACCTAATTCTGGAGGTTCGCAGTTTTTTATAAATGTCGCAGATAATACTTTTCTTGACTGGGACAAGCCCCCTGCTTCGAGCAAGCATCCTGTTTTTGGGAGAGTCGTTAAGGGAATGGAAGTTGTAGATAAAATTTCTAATATTCAAACTAATTCACAGGATAAACCCTTGAAAGATGTGAGGATAATTGAAGCTAAACTTATTTAATTCGGGAAAAGTTTATATAAACTCGGATTTAGAAAGTTAAATGAGAATAAGAGGAATTTTAGTTCTTTTGATTAGCGTTTTGAGTTTATTTCTTGTTTCGGTTTCAGCTACAACACTAAATGAATGCGGAAATATCACGGAGGCGGGAGTTTACTATCTGAATGGAAGCAATTATGTAACTACGGGTGATTGTCTAATTATTTTAGCAAATGATGTTATTATTGAGGGAAATGGAAGTTTTATATATGTGACTGACGGAGGAAAAGCAATTAGTACTGCAGACGCTTCCGGATTTCAGAATATCACAATTCAGAATTTATATTTAGGTAATGGAGGAACCGGTTCTGGTTTTGGAATTTATTTTGGAGGAAATATTTTTGACCTTACAGTTTTCAATGTTGAGTTTGAGGAATTTTTCAATGAGAATCAAGCAGGGATATTTTTCTCGCCAAGTTCTGAATATGGAGATATCTCAATAGTAAATAATACTTTTATTAACAATTTTAATGGAATCCATGGTGAACTTGGAGATGAGCTCCATTTAAACGGAGAAATAACAGGAAATACCTTTGAGGTAATGGAAAATTCTGCAGTTAGTCTTGATGGTTTAGAAAATTGGACTATTGCCTATAATTTGGTAACTAGTAGTTTTGGAAGCGGAATTAGAGTCCTTAGGTCAACGGCGATAAGAATAGATAATAATACTCTTGTAGACATTGATAATCGTGGCGTTGATGTTCAGGACATTGATGAAGTGTATGTTATGGGTAATGTTTTTGAAGTCCTTGATTTAGAGGTTTCAGGAACGGCTATTTTTGCATATAATATTGTAAATTCAGAAATTAAAAGAAACAATATCTCTAATCAGGGCGCGGGATTCTACTTTGATGGTTCAGATTTTACTTCAATGGAGTTAGTGGAGAATGACATTAGGAATGTATCTACTGGATTTTGGCTTGCAGGAATATTGCAAGATATTCTTATTGCCAATAATACCATTTCAACAGCAGGATATGGGATTCGAGTAGAAAATTCAGAGGATTTTACTAATATCGAGATAAATGGAAATGTCTTTGAAGAAATTCAAACGGTTGTTTTGGATTTAGGAGACTTTTTCAGTTCTACTATAATAGAAAATAATTTTTCAGGAATTGATGTTGATTCTTGCGAGTCTGTTATTAAGTTACAAAATTCAGAGGATAATATCATTAATTCTAATGCTGTCTCTGGTTGTGCTTATGGAATTGAATTTCGTTCCAATAGTAGGAATAATACTGTTCAAGATAATCTTATTGAAAATGTGCAAACCGGTTTAGCTTCATTTGGAGATAACATTGAAAATTTAATAATTCATAATCGTATTTATGCTGATGTTTATACTGGTCAATGGATAGAAGAGTTTTCTGAATCGGACTTAATATTTAATCAATATAATAATTCCGAATCTGGAAACGCATGGTATATTTATCACGGCGGTCTTGAACAATGGTTCGGTGCTTGGGAATTTCTTGACATCGTAGATACAACAGGAAACAATTACTCAGATTCAGGAGAGGGTAGACCTTTTAATGAATAGACATCTATATTAGGAATATCTACATGGACATCACCTTGTCGCG
>CAYXWK010000024.1:0-7151 GCA_964468785.1 Candidatus Woesearchaeota archaeon | reverse complement strand
TTGGAAAACATGTTGTCAGAATTGCGAGAGGATTTGAGATGAATGTTTTGGTGAATGACAAACATCGAGACCCTTTCCTCGCAGAACAGATGAATTTCGAATATTGTTCTTTCGAACAACTATTGAAAAAATCAGACATAGTGAGTTTGCACATACCCTATTGCAAAGAGAATCATCATTTGATAAACAGGAAAACTTTAAAGCTTTTCAAGAAAGGAGCGATTCTAATAAACACTTCGCGTGGCGCACTTTGTGACACTGAAGCGTTGCTGGAATCACTTGACAACGGAACGCTTTCCGGAGCAGGACTTGACGTCATAGAAGGAGAGAGATTCATAATTGAAGAGAAACAACTACTTTATGAAAAAAATAAAGATGATGCCATAAAAACTTTTTTTGAAGACCACCGACTTATAGATAATGAAAAAGTAGTCTACACACCACACATTGCATTTTATAGCAAAGAAGCTCTTGAAAGAATAATAAATAAAACTGTCAGTAACATAAATGCGTGTGCGAAAGGAGCCTGCGAAAGAGATACGATTATTTGTTAGAAAACTTTCTTTCCAGTTTTTTTACCCTATCCTCAAGTTCTTTTATTTTTGAAAAGTTTTCTTCTTTTTGTGAAGGCGATTCTATTGATTTTACGAAATCTGAAAGGTAGGCGTTAAACAGCGTGCTTAATTTACCTCCGAACATACCGAGTTTTTCTTTTGCTTTTTCGAGAAGCTTTTCGTCGACAGTTATATTGACACGAATTTTTTTCATCCATACTAATACATACTTTGGTATAAAAGCTTTTGGAAGACGCAAGATTTATATACAATCATTTTTCTTGTGGATGGATGATTGGAAAAACTAAAATAAAGGACAGGACAAGAAGGAAAACTAATGTCGATAGTGTGAGAACGATACGCGAAGCCCTGAAAAAAGATGCTTGGGAAGATGTCGCAAAAATTGTTTCTTCCTCTACGCGAAAGTATGTTTCTCTTAACTTGTTTGAAATTGATGCAAGGTCTTCTGAGGGAGATACGATAATCATACCCGGAAAAGTTTTATCTAAGGGAGAATTAACAAAAAAGTTGAGAGTATGTGCTATGTCTTTTTCAGAGAAAGCGGTGGAAAAAATAAAATCCAATAAATCGGAAGTAATCTATCTTGTGGATGAAATAATTAAAAATCCGAAAGCGGAGGGAGTTAAAATATTGAGATGAAATTAGTAATTGACGCGGACGGCGGAGCTTTAGGAAGAATTGCATCTTATGTTGCGAAACAGGCGTTGCTGGGGAAAGAAGTTGTGGTAGTCAACTGTTCAAAAATAATCATAACCGGAAACAAACCGGACATTCTTCAGAATTATAAACAGCTTCGTGGAAGAGGTGGATGGGCTTTAAACGGACCATATTTTCCGAAAACCCCGGAAAGAATAATGAAGAGAACTATAAGAGGGATGCTTCCTTGGAAAAATGAACGAGGAGTTTTGGCATTTAAACGAGTGAAGTGCTATAATGAGGTTCCTGCTGAATTTGAAGAAGTTAAGAAGATAAATATGAAAAAAGAAGTTAAAGCAAAGGCTATGAGTTTGACGGCTCTTAGTAGGGAGTTGTAATGGTTGCAAAAATGAATGTTGGGGGAAATTTGATATTTTCAGGAAAGAGAAAGACAGCTATTGCCAAGATTCGCCTGAAGCAAGGAGAAGGAAAGATTCTTTTCAATATGTTGCCCCACACCGAACTCGGATTGTTTCAAAAACTTGCTCTTTCTGAACCAATAAGAATTTATCAGCAAGAACTTGGAGAAATTCCTAAAATTGATTTTTACATAAAAACTCATGGCGGAGGAAAAGAGGCACAAATTCAGGCGGCGCGTTTAGCTCTTGCACGTGCACTTCTTCATGTTTCTGGCTCGGATGTTCTGAAAAAAGCATACGTAAAATATGACAGAAATATAATTGTTCAGGATGCGAGACGCAAGGAAGCTTACAAGCCGGGCGATTCCAAAGCGAGAGCGAGAAGACAAAAGTCTTACAGATAGTTCCGAAACCCTTATAATCAGATGTTACTATGATTCTGAATGAAAAATAATCAGTGGTGTTTGATAATTTTCTCTGTTATTTTTGTTCTTGCTATTTCTATGTATTTTTATAATTCTATGGATGCGCGAAGACAGGTTTGTTTTGAAGAAGTTTGCGTTGAAGTGGAGGTTGTGGATACTATAGAGGGAAGAGCTACCGGGCTGATGCATAGAAACTATCTTGCAGAAAATTCGGGAATGTTATTTATTTTTGAGTCGGAACAGAGATATCCTTTTTGGATGAAGAACACGCTGATTCCTTTAGACATAATATGGATTAACGAAAATTTTGAAGTTGTAGATATTGTTAGTGCGGAACCTTGCAAACAAGAGCCATGTATTTCTTACTTCCCACGGGAAAAAGCAGTTTACGTTCTTGAAGTGAATAAAGGTTTTTCTGAGAAAAAAGGAATAAAGGTCGGCGATAAAATTAATATTTATTGATTTGGCATATCCAGATTATCGAACGGATTTTTTACTTTCTTTATTTGCTCGTTCGATATGTGTGTATAAACCTGAGTTGTTGAAAGAGAAGAGTGTCCAAGAATTGCCTGAATTGTTCGTATGTCTGTTCCCTGTTCAAGAAGATGGGTTGCGAAGCTATGGCGAAGTGTGTGTGGCGTGACTTTTTTATTTATTCCACTACGGCGACGAGCGCCCTGAATTATTTTTTGAATGTTTCTTGTGGAAAGAGGTTTTTCCTTCGAGAACAGGTAAGAGCTTGTTTTTCCCTTCATTGAAAGATATTCCTGAAGTTCAAGGTTCAGATTTTCAGAAGTTGAAAAAATCCTGTCCTTGCCACCTTTCCCTTTTCTTACCCAGCCAGTTTTTTCTGCGAAGTTGAGGTCCTCAACCTTTAAGTTTACAATTTCTGAGACACGCAATCCGGTTGAGTAAAGCATAGCCATGATAAGACGAGACTTGTTTGTATCCGCTGCGTCGATAAGCATTCTAACTTCTGATTTTGACAAAACCTCCGGTAACTTTTTGTCCTTTTTAGGCATCGGAATTTTTGACAGGTCTTTTTTCAGGACTTCGTTGAAAAAGAACTTCAATGAAGCAGCTGCAAGCATTATTGTATTTTTTGATTTTGAGTCAAACATATCTGAAAGATATTTTTTTACATCATCCTCACCCAACAGTTCTTCCGATTTGTTATTTGTCTGCTGAAGAAACTTTTCAACGAAGAAAGAATAGTTGCGCAGAGTTAACGGAGAAAAACCCCTCAGCTTTAACTCAGATTTTAATTTTTCAATTGAATTCATGAACACCTCTAAATGTGAAGTTTAAACGAACGTTCTTTTTAAAAGTTATTGTGATAGTTCAGTAGATTTATATAAAGAAAGAGCCTTTTTTTAAAATGAACAGGAGAGGGTTAATTGGCAAGATGATTATAATCGCGGTTCTTGTAATTCTATTTTTTGGTGCGATAGTCTATTTTACAGGTGCGTTAAAATTAAAATTCGGAAGAACTACAGTAGATATTCAAAGAGATAATGCTGTTCAGGAAGTTGAAGAAATAATTGTTGATTATGATACGGAAGATTCAGATGTGGATTTTTCTGATAATGAAGTGAACTTTACATTTGAAAACAATAATACTTATAACTCTACAAATGCAACTGGTTAAATGGAAAAAGGAGATTATGATTTGGAGAGGGCCGTTATTTCTGGCGCCTCGCACGCTTTGAAATATAAAGAAAAACATCCGCGAGCGACGGAACAAGAAGTATTAAAATACATCACAGACAGAATTGAAGAGATTATAGAGAATATGGAAGTTGAGGAGTAAGGTTTTTAACTTGAGTTTCTTATCGGATTTTGGCGAAAGAAAACTTTCGGCTAATGTGCGGGAGTTCCGGAGTGGTCAAACGGGCAGGACTTAAGAAGTCTGTCGTTCGCTGGAACGATTTAGGTTAGGATGTAAGACATCCTGTGTGCTTAGTGCCTTCGTAGGTTCGAATCCTACCTCCCGCATTACAAAGGGATTCGAACGTTCAGAGCATTCTAACAGAATCTCTGACCTTCGCTTCTCACGAAGCTTCAGGAATCCTACCTCCCGCATTACTACAGGATTCGAACGTTCAGATAATTTGACAAAAAATGATAGGACGGATTGAAGAAATAAGCAGAATAGAATTTGAATTGGATTTTGAAAAGTATACGCGCCTGTTCAGAGTTACGCAGATTTTTCCAGAGAGACGGCTCGCTAATTTTCCGACGGCGAGAGTTTTGACCGCGGAAGATGCTGAAAAAGTTTTGGAGTCGTATTGTAAGAATGCAAAAGAATATTATCTTATTGAACCGAATGTCAGAAGAACTGAAAATTATCTTGAACTAATTTCTGATAGAAAATTTAACTAAAAATTTTAAATAAGAGAAAAGATAAAAAAACATTAGGCTCGTTTGATTAAAATCCGGCTGGCGTGCGCTTCCCTATTTTCCATAAACTTTTATATAAGAAATTATTTTACGAAATATGAGAAGTTGGTGAAAGTCGCTTTGGCGGGAGTGCTGATTTCTGTGTTGACAGTTTTTGTAAGAGTAAAAACTCAGCCGTGTTTTCAAAAACTTTGCGATTATTCCTAGGGGTTTCCGATAAAGTTTTTGAAAACGTTTTATGATGTTGGAACACCTCAAATATATTGGAGCTCATTTGTTCTCAATACTGTGATAATCACGGCTCTTGCGTTTTTAGTATTTCTAACTTATAGAAAATTAAAAACCTAATTTTTCAAAAGAAAAAACAACGCGATTGTTGCGCAAATAAGAATTGCTATTATTATGAAAATTGCTATCTGACCTTTTTTCATTTACTTTTTTGGGAATAAGATTATTTAAATTTTGTTCGCTTAATTTTCGTCGGTAAAAATTATCATTAAAAAAAAGTAATGACAGACTTATATTCATTTGAATAACTTTTGAAATACAACATTGTTTATATAAGAAAATTAGTAAGCGAACTCATGACATACACAAAAGAGGCGTCATATTTGATTTCTGAAAGTTCTGTTAAGTTAATTTTCAGGACATCAAATTTCCTGTCAATAAATGAAAGGAGGTTTGAAAATTAGCATGAAAACAACACTCACACTTACTGTGTTGAGTCTATTAGTAGTTTCCTTACTACCTGGAGTTTACGCTCAGGTTGTTGGTGGCGGAATAACTCCGGACATTACAACTGAGGAATTTGCACCATTGGTATTTATGTGTGGCTCTAGAATCGTTGTGGATGACAATGTATATCCTGGAAGATTTGGAGCTGGAGGAAGCGGACTGTTTGAAAGAATAAACAACTACGCTTTTGAAGGAGAACAAATTCAATTGCAAGTTCTTGTAATGGATAAGAACGGAGCTCAGAAAATCTCTGATGTTTATGTTACTGTTGGTTCCTCACAAGGAGCTGGTAACGACATCGAGGCAAATTGTGTAAGAACAACCGGGCCTCAGGAAATTCCTGCTGAATGTAACGCGAGAATTCTTCAGGAACACATAACTGTATTCGACCCGCAATGGATGGACTATTACAGCTGTACATTTACAGTTGAAACACCATTCAGTATGCATGGAGAATACTGGGTTACTGTTGAAGCTGAAGACCTTTCCGGACTTCAAGGAACAATGGCTGAGAACGAGTACTGGTTCTTGAATCCTGAAATTGCTTTAAGCATTGAAGGATTTTTGTCTTTCGAAGATGTTAGACCTGGAACTGACTCTTACTCTAACACATTGCTTGTAGGAAACGACGCTGAACACGGCTCAGGAGTTATTCTTGATATGTTCATATCTGGAACTGACTTCTACGACTCTTCGAGTTCAGGAGCAGCTTGCCCTAACACGAATCAGTTGAGCTTGGGAGCATTCAGATACTTTGCAACAAGCGGAGCATACTCTACCTTGGGCGACTCTAGAAGAGACGCAGAAGGATATGTAGGAATTAACTACGGTGCATCATTTGGTAACTTCGGAAATAACAATCCGTTCTACGGAACACACGAAATTATCCAGAACGCCGGACTTCCTGCAAACTTCTACCACCCAGGTAACTTGCTAACGCCTGGAGCTGAGCAAGCGCTTACCTTCAAGCTTAGTTTGCCTGAACCTTGTAACGGAAACTTCGACACAGGAGCTATATACTTCTGGGGAGAAGCAATCTAAGGACTCAATTTAATTTTTTATTTTCCTTTTTTATTTTAACAAAACAAAAGATACGATAGAAAGAATACAAAAAATGACGCAAAAAAATATAAAGAAAACGAAGAAAGAGATTAGTATGAAAAAGTTAGTGATACTTCCATTATTTATTTTTGTTGTTTTGAGTGCAAATGCTTTGGCATTGCCTCAATGTAGCGATGGAATTGATAATGATGGCGACGGCTATATAGATTATCCTTTTGACACCGGATGTGCTAGTCCGGAAGATAACGACGAAAATGTCCTTCTTGGCTACGCGCATGGATGTCTTCAAAATGGAAACACCCTGAGAAATGTTTTTGGAGATATCACATATCATTGCCAATCTACGACCTGCATAGTTTGTGTTGCGATGACTGAAGCAGGAAATTACACAACTCTTCCTCAAAGATGTAACGGACTTCCAACCTGCGGATTCAATAATGGAAATTTTGGAAATGTGGTTGACGCATCACCTCCCAATATAACAGTAAACTCTCCCTATCAAAATCAGGTTTCTTCTTCGAGAACTTTCCTTTTGAATTTGAGCACAAACGAGCCTTCAAAAATACACTATAAGGACAGAGACAACGCTGCATGGAAATCGCTCTGTCAAAACTGTCAATCATTCGCTCAAACAAGACTTTTTGTTGAGGGAGTTAATAACATCACTTTCAGAGCTGTTGATTTGAGCGGGAATGCTGCATTTGTTACGAGAACTCTTATCGTTGATTCGAAAGCTCCAAAAATTCTGAAATATGAATCAACTTCCGGAAACTTGTTTTCTTCGGGAGAATTTTTCATAAGAATTGATGAGGCGAATCCTTTATCACTCGTTCTGCATTATGGAAATCAACAAACTGGTATGAGGGAAAGACAAATTGATTTCAATGATGAATGCGTTC
>CAYXWK010000023.1:0-7514 GCA_964468785.1 Candidatus Woesearchaeota archaeon | reverse complement strand
TAGAGATAACTCCCTGTTCATTTCTGCAATATGCACTAATTCTCGCCTCATTAGTCGTCAGACTTTCAAGAAGAATTTCCCCGTTAGAGTTTTGACCCTCAAATGGAATTGGTCTCCGTTCTCTCAACTTCAAATCGAATCTCTGTCCAGAAACTCTAAGTTCTGCAAAAGAAGTATTTTTGGGTTCACTGACTCCAAGCAAACGAACAACTCTAGTTCTATCCTCGAAACTTACCGCTTCTCCAGCTTTCTGAAAGTCAAGTTTTCCAAGTTCATTAAGCCTCAATAAATAAGAATCTGCATAATCACTACTCGGATATATTTCCCTGAAAGTATTTATGAGTCTCCTTTCAACATCATCTGCGCCAAATTCACTGGCAAGAGAGATAGCTTGTCTCAAAGAATCCTCTCCAAAGGTAGGAGTTCCAGAATTTGAATCTCTCCTTTCAGCCGGAAAATCAATTGCAACACGCTCATAATTTTTTATTGCCTCATCAAAATATTTCCACTCCTCGCCAGTTCGCGTACTTGTAGCAGAAACAGAATTAACAGCTCTATATTCCTTCATCTTCGTCCACAATTCGGCAAAAAAACTCTTCGTCGGTTCGTTAAATGCTCCCGAGTCCTCAACAAAAACTCCTGAAGAACTTACCACAGGAACAAACTCACTATCTAATCTCATAGAAAGAACATCATTTTCTTCAAACAAATAAATCGTCCTCAAACTCTGGATTAAACTTGAATTACTAAAATCAACTTCATAAGAATTTCCTTTCAAAACCGGCTTTGCGCTCACTCCGATAATCGTAATATTTTCTCCAGTAACTCCTCTTCCAGAAATTTGAAGTTCAACATTTCTCCCCCCACACTGCGCAACAACTCTTCCGGTTTCTCCGTCAGAATTGACGCTTATCGACCTGACGGAACATCTGTTGTCAAGAAATCGTGAACCCTCAGTAACTTCAAAAACATCTGAAGCACCGTCGGTAATCACCTCAATTCTTGCCTTCTTATCTGCGGAAACAAATCCATCATAGCTAATTTGTAATCCTGCACGACAGTAAAGTCCTGGAACAAAAATCTCGGAAGAAGGTCTTCCTCTCTCAATTCTCTGAGTGGCGTATCTTAAATTTCCGTCGTAAATTGTAATAGTTGCAAAATTAGAATCGACTTCTTCAAGCCTTACATAATACCGACCATTCCAAAAACTCTGCTTCGATTTTTCAAGCTCCCACTCTGACTCAGTCATTGTATTAAGAAGAAATTCCGAACTTCCAACTCCTAAAGAATTACCTGCAATATAATCTATTTGCGCAGATAAATTGACTTGAACACTATCTGGCAATAAACTCTCATTTGGCTGTCTCTTTAAAACTATTACTGCATAACCGATATTATTTGCAAGAGGAGAACCTAAAATTCTTTCCTGCGACCTTAAAGCTGCGCGAGCGGGATGAAATCCTACTCCAACCACATCTTGAGGATAATCTCCTAAAAATCTTATATTGCGAACTTGATTTACATCCACAAGAGGATTAATTTTATATGAATCAATCTGACAAAATACAGCAACATTTTGTTCCGCAAGTAAATCGCTCCGCACTACGGAAGGAGTGCAACCTGCTGGAGCAACAGACAAAAGTAAATCATTTCTTGCATCGCATGTTGCTCTGTCTCCAAGAACCGGCCAATAAGTTGAGACGTCAGAACCATAAAGAGTATTAAGAGTCGGTCGACTCTGCGAAGAATAGTATCCAGAATAAGAATTAGCTCCGCCTGCGGAACGATAATTGAAAAAATTAGCACTTTGAGCAAAAGCTGTCGGAATCATCGAAGGCAAAAGCACCATCAGTATCAAAAACGAAAACATCTGTTTCTTTTTAATTATCATGAAAAGTCAAATATATCCTCCTTGTATCAAAAAGTTCAAAGTTATCTTGCAGTTGTTCTATGTTATTAGGAGTTGGAAAAGGAGTTGCCTGAATATTCACCCGTCCACGACGCAATTCAGATTCAAGAAAATAATCTTCCACTGTTCCTCCGCCAATAAGAGCATATTCCATTTTAGTTTCCGGAATTGAGACATCGAAGCATTTTTCAGTTGTTGCGCCAAAGAACCCTAAAAGTCCTGACTTTGGAACATCAACGCACTGATAATTGGTTGAAGCCGGAATGGTAAGACTTGAATTTCCATAGACATACATTGTCACTTTATAACTTCCCTCTGAAAGTTTAATAGTATCATATTCTGGAATAACTGCGCTCACACTTCGCCCATCATCTTTCACAAAGGAGATTATAGCATTTCCTATTTCTCTCCCGCCCAAGTCAACATCTACCTTAACTTCAAACTCTCTGTCTAAAATTATATCCGTATAACTCTGGTCACTAGTAGAAAATAGTTGAGTTTTATCGGAATATCCTTCAGCACGAACATGAATAAAACCATTTACGCATTTCGGAGCTGAGCCTATAAATTTTCCACTTGAAGTTTGTCCAAGTCGGCATCTCTGATCAAAGCATTCATAACTTAAATTTCCATTTACTCTGTTAAGATTTATGTCAAATAAATTAACCTCAAGCTCAGAATTTCTATATTGGCAAAAATCAAAAGATTCCTGTTGTCCAAACCCTTCGTTCAAAACAGCATTTCTTGCAACATTATTGTCAATTATCACAGCTACCGGAAACTGGAAAACTTCTGCAGTATCGTATATCTGAACAAGTGCCGGAAAAGAAACATCATAAACAAAATGATAAGGAGCATAACAAAAGCCCAGCACACCCATCCCTTCCTGTGTTCCGATAGTTTGAGCAATCATCAACTCATCATCAATGCCCTCTCCAGTGATTTCAATTTTTGTAGGCCAGTTTCTTGAATACATTACCCTGACAATTTCATCAACATTTTTATCCAAAACAAAATATTCTTTCTTTTCATCACTAAGCTCTACATAACCTCCTCTGAATTTTATCTCCGCAAAATTTTCCTCAAATGCGACTCTCAAATCTTCGTGAACTGCTCTGGTAGACCATATTTTTGGAGCGCACTGAATCTCAACACCATCTACAGGAGCATAAAGATACAAAACATCTACTGCATATTTTTCTAAAAACGCCTCTTCTTTTTGCTTCGAATAAATTTCACTGGCTAGTTTGTAGAACTTTCCAAGTTTCGAAACTGCTTCAGCAACATGACTATATTTAACTGCGGATTCTTCTCCTTTCGAAACTCGTAGCTCTGAATCTACTTCCGCAGTTACTCTATCATCCCTAATAGTAACTTTCACGACAGGTTCATTACCTTCGATAACAAAACCTCTGGCGAAAAAAACTTCCATATTGCAAAATTCGAGACCTTCATAAATAAATCTTTCAATATCTCTCTCCATTTCCGAGCGAGTTGGAATTCCTTCTTTGATTAATCCATTGGCTGAAACATAAAACCAGTAAGGTATGGGTGTGCCAAGAAAATTAAGATGTGATGAAAACGGTGCATAGTCACTTCCGGGAATATAATCGCCTACATAAATTCTACCACCCTGTGCCCCAGAAATTCTAATTGCAGAATCTAATTCATTCTGTATACAACTCTGATAATAATCATAAACTGGAACAAGTTCTGGAGAGATTCTTTCACCACCAATTCTCCCTCTGGCGAAAAAATAAATCAAAATACCTGCAACAACAACAAGAGCAACTATTACAAAAATGGCGACCTGGCCACGGCGACTATATGAAATCATTTCTTTTCACCTCTCTCTACTTTTTTTCTTATCAATCCAATTATCTCCGTGTTTATATCTTCAACGATTTCCTCTTTGAATTTCTCCCAGAGCTTCTCATCCTCTATCAAAAGCAAATATTTCTTCATTCACACTCCAGAAAACAGATGCATGAATATATATAAATCTTATTAATAATTAACTAACTTACTGACTTACTAAGTTAGTAACTACAAACAAAAAACAAGAGAAATTCTGCGTGGTCCTGCGCAGTTTGAAGTTTCGTAAGAAACGAAGACACGCAGGAACGCAAATAAAATGAGTGGTCCTGCGCAGAACCCGTAGCGCGTAAGCGCGAGGGCACAGCATACTTAGTCTGCTTGTGTCTCGATTCTGCATGGTCCTGCGCAGAATCGAACTGCGGCTTATCCCACGTCAAGGGATCGTTCTACCATTAGACTACAGGACCCAAAAAACGCAGGAGCCTCGCCTATTTAAAATTTTAGAATTATCTTGTTGGAATGATGGCTCTCTCGAATTCTACCTGCCCCACATGATTCCCACAAGCATCATAAACTTGACAAATTTCTACGAGAACCTTATACCGCCCGGACTTTAAAGGGCCTGGCCCTATCCAAGAAGTAGCTCTTATCTCATTCGTACAATCAGAAATAGTCGGATGACCATAAGCATCGCACTCAGCCGCACTATACAACAAAACGGAAGAATAATTCAGATAATAAAAGAGCAAAGCACCAAAAAACAACAAAACAAATACAGCGAAAACTACAAATAAATTTCTATTTGATTTATTCATAGCAAAAAGAAAGAAAGTAACTATATAAATTTTCTCAAAATCCAAGATAAAAGGAAATAGTTGGAATTAACAAACAACCCATCAGATTAATTCTACGAGCACCTGAAAGAATGCAGAAAACACCTAAAGATGAAGCAGTAAACAAAACTAAAACTCCCAGCCAATTGCTCAGAAAAATATTAACTAAAATCAAAATAAAAATAATCACCAAAGATATTTTCTTATAATCTACTTTGCTTATTTTCAAAGAAAAGATTCTTGCCAAAAAAAGACCAATGAAAAAAGAAAAAATGCTCGCTAAGAAAACAACTGCAAGAATTATTAAAATCTCCTGCCTACTTATCTCTCCAAGAATTTCTCTGACTGCGACGGCTGCGCCGGTTCTGCCTCTTCCAATGACATAAACAGTTACGAAAGAAAGAGCCATAACAATGGTATTTATCGCTCCGACCAAAAATAAAAAAGTTTTCCTGTCATCTCCTTTTTTCCCAATAATCTCACTACCGATAACAGCAGCATGCCCCGACCCAATTCCGGGCAAAAAAGAGCATAACGGCCCGGCAATACCTGCCGCAAAAAGCGCTCTAAAAAAAGTCTTTTTCTCAAAAGTTATTTCTTTCAACTTTGAAATAGTTTGCTGAGGCAATGTTACTTTATTTTTCAAACTCACTAAAATAGAAGAAATTCCAAATAAACCACTCAAAAGCGGAAGCAAGGGTTCACGAACAGGAGCGTTAAAAACAATCCAACCCAATACGCCGGAAAGGAAAAAAACAACTACTGCCATAATCCAGTCCTCCTCACGCAACACAAGATACGAAGAAACAAAAATCAAAACGAAAGGAATATACTTCCTTACAAAATCAAAAAAGCTATCAAGAAAAAAAGAAAAGATTAAGGAAAAAATAATTATGACAATTAAAGAAGCTGCAGAACCATACAAAGTCATTACGACCGCTTCATAACCTCTTCCTTCCTTCAATAATTGATGACCTGGTAAAACTGCCAAAAAAGAATCTTCCTCTGGAGCTCCAAGAAAAATCGAAGGAATAAAATCAATAAAAGTGTGCGTAACTGCCATGGAAACTATAAAGGAAGCTAAAACTATGAAATCAAAACCGGCGAAATATCCTCCGGTGGAGATGGCAACAAGTCCGGCGGCAACAAGATTTATATGAATTCCGGGAAATAAGCCCGTAACAGTTCCAAAAACTATTCCCAAAAGAAGAGCAATAAAAATTTCAAGCAACACTTTCAGCCCTCAGAATTTCGATCTGCCGTTCACCTTCAAAATCAGAAACGATTCCTACAAATCTAAAAGAAGTTCCTGAAAAATTTCCTTCACACGAACAAACTGCAGTAATTCCGTTTTCAAGATTAAGTAATTTTCTCCCACCGGAAATTTTTCTTTCGCTCACAACTTCTGAAACAAAACTGACTCTCGAATTTAACTCCAGCTCGTACAACTCAGAAACTCCACTAATTTCCCAAGTCCCGAAATTCAGAAAAATAGACAAGACAAAAATACCTGCTAAAGCAAAAACAAACGCGACACGACGCATTAAATTCTAAACCAATAGACATTTAAATTAACTTCTCCAAATAGAAAAATGAACAAGGTGACTCTAAACGGAATAATAAAATCATTTATAGTCACAGGATTCACTTTAACAGCCGCATTAATTTGGCGCGACATTCTCGCAGAAATAATAAACATCTTCACGCCGACGCAACACATTTTACTATACAAAATACTAACCACAATGGTAATCACCATCGCCCTGATTATTCTTATTTATTTAATTCTAAAAACAGAAGAAGAAACTGAACATATACTATACAAATTCAATCATAACGGAAAAAATAAGCAGATTCGAACTACTCCAAAATAATTAAGCCATGAGTCACAAACCGCGAATGCCAAAATCAAAAGTGAATTCCACAGACTGCCTTCTCGTAAGCTCTCCAAAAACTTCTGCAATTATTGTGAGTTATTCTAAAAGATTTCGAAGATGGTCTAAAATAAGAATCATCTTCTATCGCAAAAACATTATAAATATTGCCAGTAATCTTCATCAAGTCCTTGACAATGAAGTCGTCAATTATTTCTGAACCTGCAATAAAATAATCAACGGGACTTAAATCTAAGTTGGCAGAAGTCAACCTTTCAACCGATTGCTGGGAAGCTGACCAAATAATAAGCTTATCAAAATGGTCCTTTTTTGCTCTGTGTATAACCTTTCCCGCAATGTCAGAAACTCTATATCTATCTCGCCCCTCGCGACCATTTCTCTTCGTAGATATTTGCGACAAAAGAACTCCATCGACATCCAAAACTAAAATTCTATCACTCCCTTTACAAAGAGGCTGGCTAAAGTCGGGAAAACTCCCATTAATAATCAAATCAAGATTCATAACTAAGTAAACAATCAGACAGGATTTTTATATTTATCTCGTGTGAAATTCAACAATGTCCCTATCCTTCAAAACATGAGAAAGCCCTATTTTTTGATTTGGAAATTTTGATGACGGTCCAGTTATTCTAGTCTCGGAGACTGTCTTTGAAAATCCTTTGAAAATTCCCTCAGCCGCATCTTTCAAATTCGAACCTTCTTTCAAAACCATCGGCTTCTTCTGAACTTCCTTTCCGGGCTCTTTGAAATAAACTCTTATAACTCCCATAACTGAAAACATTTTTTCCCTCAACGCCTCAATACCCTCACCATTACATGAAACTATAATGCCTCCAATTTTTTTACTCTTCATTCTCGCTCCAACTTTTCTCTTTTCGTGCTCATTCAATAAGTCTGCTTTAGAAATTACGACTATTCTTTTCGCTCTGGATTTTTCAGCAAATTTTTCAATCTCAAACAAATCTTCAATGTTCTCCACCACTTCAAGCAGACAATCTGCATTATTCACTATTCCCGAATCAAAGTTCGCACTTCCAACTGAAGGGAGATCAACTACTT
>CAYXWK010000022.1:0-7803 GCA_964468785.1 Candidatus Woesearchaeota archaeon | reverse complement strand
GGCTTAAACCGAGATAGTGGGACTCACGGACATAGAGGTTATTCGGGCGATTATAAATTTATATGGCTCGGAGCTACAACTCCATTAAACGCTTCTGTTTGGAATGTTATGGGAAAGATTGGAAACAGATTATTTTTCTTAAATATGCGAGATAAGAACAGAAATAATCAAGACTATCTTGAGATGTTCAGGGGCAGAGCATACGAGGAAAAAGTTAAGGAGTGTAGGGGAGCAGTTAGAAGTTTCTTAAATATGCTCTTTGAACAAAACGAAATTAGAAGTTTAGAATGGGATGCCGAAGGAGATATATTTTTGTTGCCTGAGATTATTAAGTATGCAAAGCTTTTGTCTAAACTTCGTGGCTCATTGATGTTATGGAAGTCAGAAGAACAAGGCAAATATGAATTTAACTTTCCAATTATAGAAGAACCACCGAGAGCTATAAACGCACTCTATAATTTAGCAAAAGGACACGCAATAATAAATAATAGAACTTTTTTGAGAAGCGAAGATTTGGAGCTTGTGAGAGCTGTTTGTTTTTCTTCTATGCCACACGACAGAGTAGAGTTTCTTAAACTTCTTGCGAAACACGAGGGAAAGCTTACGACAAAACAGATAGAGAATGAATTGGGTTGTTCTCAAGATACTGCTTTAAGAACAATGAACATCTTCAAAATTTTAGGTGTTGTGGATGTTAAAAATATTCAAATTGATTATTCAGGCACAGGCAGACCAATGAATTATATTGAAATCAAAGATGAATTTAAGGAACTTTTGAAGCACACACAGGTATTAAATGATGAGATAAACAATAAACCAGACGAAAATAACCCTGTGAGTGTTGATTATGACAACATAAAACCAGAAGATTTTATCAAAAAAGCCGAGAAAAAGGCAAACACACACCATAGAAATGATGAGATAAATACTAAATCGCAACAAAATAACCCTGTGTTTGATAGTAGGGATAAAGGAAAACCACAAGAACGGAATAAACCAGACGAAAATAACCCTGTGAGTAACAAAGATTTAGCTTTTTCTGAACTTGATGAGGTGTTTAAAGATGAATAAATCTGAAATCTGGGAAGTCTTGGAATGTTGTTTATTAGCAAGTGATGAAGCAGATATTAATTATTTGATAGACAAAGGCTTTAATCCTGAACTTGCAAAGATGGGCTTACAGCTTTATTCTTACTTGAAATCTAAACAACTAAATCTTGAGGTTACAAAATAATGTCAGAACATAAAACAAAGAAAATTAAGGATTTGACAGAGAAAGAGTTTATTGAATTAGTTCAGGAACAGCTTACAGGCAATCAAATAGAAGTTAATGGGGTTACGGTTTCAAGTCAAAAAAGCAACTTAAAGGAAGTTGAAGATACAGTTAATAGGCTTGTTGAGAAGCATAAAGACTTTTTGCTCTTGAGAAAGGAACTAAAATTAAAAACAGGATTTGAATAAAATGATACCACAAGAAAATCAAATAATAGACGCAGAGAATTACCGAAGTAGTGGCGAAGGAGTTGGATTTAAAGAGATATGTATGCGACAGCTTCAAAGAGTTGTAACCAATATGTCTCAAGAAATGAGAAAAGGTTTTTGGGTTCATTCTCAGCCTTCTCCTATGCAATCAGCAGAAAAAATAAGATATGTTGGAGACAGCAGAAAAGAGCTTAAACAATCTGTTGATGTTTTGCACGATTTGTTATTACCTAAATTTGATGAAGAAATGACTAAACAATCAAAAGCAATCAATAAAGAATTTGAGGATTGGCATAGCAAATATACAAGTAAAGAAGTTTCAAAAAGTGAAGAAGGAACTTATTGGGAAAAAGCATTGAAGATTTATAGAACATTATTCCAACAACTTTGTTTATTCTTGGAAAGACTTGGTTGGCTTGAAGGTTCAGAGGTAGAAGAATAAAGTGGCTATCTTAACACAACAGACGCAAGAGCAAGAGCCGAGTTGGATTAGATATATTAGAAATAGAATTTTGAAGCGAAAGAATTTCTTGGCTCTTGTTTCTGGAACAACAGGCTCAGGAAAATCTTGGAGTTGTTTGAGTGTTGCCTTAATGCTTGATAAAAACTTTGGAAGCGATAGAGTTGTTTTTGGATTAAGAGGTTTAATGGAGTTAATTAACTCAGGAGAAAAGTTTCCTGCTGGAACTGTGTTTGTTTGGGATGAATTTCAAATTGAAGGTGGAAATAGAAATTGGCAAAGCCTAACTAACAAGTTGCTTAACTCTTTGCTTTCAACTTTCAGACATAAGAACTTTATTGTTTTAATCAATGCTCCTTATTCAGACTTCATAGATAGCCAATCTAAAAAACTATTACACGCAGAATGGGAAGTCACAGGAATAGACTACAATAATGAAAAGACAATTATGAAACCGATGGTTATTCAATACAATTCAAGAAGAAAACAATTCTATTACAAATATTTAAGAGTTAAAACAAAGAGGGGCGTGTCTCCTATAACTAAATGGAAGATACCAAAGCCACCTAAATGGATTGTTGAAGAATATGAGAGAAGGAAAACGGAGTTTACAACTAATCTTAATAAAGAGATTGAAAGACAGCTTGATAAACTTGATAGTAAAGATAAGAAGAAGCCTTTAACAGATAAACAAGAAGAAATACTTGATTTAATGTCTAAACATCAAGATGTGCCTACTGTTGCTAAAGAATTAAAGACAACTGAAAGAACTGTATACTTTCATATCGCTCAGGCACGAAAAAAGGGCTATGACTATGAAAAAGCTTCGGAAAACAACGCTAAAAGCGATAAAGGAGTGCAATATAGTGATATATCAAACGCTAATAAACCCATTTAACTCAACTTAGTAATATGGAAAATCAAAAAAGATTAATTGTGATAGAGAATAGCCTTAAAATCGCTCTGCATAACCTTGAACTATTGAAAGATGAGCAAGAAGAAACAGAGTTAAGTCTCATAAATGAAAGATTAAATAAACTTGAGGAAACTTTAGAACAAGTCAAGAAGGCAATAATATGATTGTAAGGAGGTTAAGAAAGTGAATAAAGAAATAGAAGAAAATATTGAGAAGGCTAAGAAGTTGGCTAAAGAAGATTATGAGAAATCTATGAAGAAAATCAAGGCTTATAATCCAGAAGTCAAAAGGGAATGGAGAGAAGTAAAACTTGATGATGGCAGACTTGCTTTTGCTTTGGAAGGAACACCAGACAAGGCTTTTGTTGTTGTGGAGAAAGATTATAGTGTTACTGCAAGGCGAGGAGATAACTCAATAATAGAAACTTTCAGGAGCAATTAAGAAAAATGAAAATTAAAATCGGAGACAGCTTATATTATATAGAGGTTGATGTGTCACACCCTTATTTATTATCTGGAGAACTGAACGAAGAAACGAAAGAGAAGTTTCAATTTGAAATAGATGATAGAGATTTGAAATGTGAAGGCTGTGGCAAATCTCTGAAAGGAAAAGAGTGGTTGCCTATGATACACAGACCTAAATCTGCTTTCAATGAGGAGACAGACGAATTAAAAGAAGCCCGGGCTGTTTTCTTTTTCTGTCAGGATACAAGAGAAGATTGTGTTAAGAAATGGATGGAGAAAGATGCGGAAAAAATTGAAATTTCTGAAACACACTAGAACGTCAGAACGGCTCTAATATTATTATAATCTTTCAGTAATGAATTTTTCAATAAAAATGAAACAAACAACTATCTATTTGAGAACTTCAACAGAAGAACAAAACCCACAAAACCAACTTGAAGCTTGTGAGCAATTAGCACAGAAATTAAGCCTTCAAGATTATGAAGTCTTTGAAGATAAAGTTTCAGGATGGAAAGACCTGGAGAGAAAGAATTTTAATGAAATAAGAAAGGCAATAGAAAAAACACAAGTCAAATATCTAATCTGTTGGGATTTAGACAGGCTTTATAGAAATAGGAAAAAGCTTATTGAGTTCTTTGAGTTCTGCAAAATTTACAACTGCAAAATATACTCTGTAAGACAAGAATGGCTTGAAAGTTTAAACAGGATACAAGAGCCTTTTAACGAAATTATGCACAGCTTAATGTTGCAAATAATGGGGTGGTTGGCAGAAGAAGAAAGTAATAAGAAAAGCGAGAGGGTTAAACTTGCAATCAAAAAGAAAGAAGGAAAGGCTTATTCAAAGTTCGGAAATAAATGGGGAAGGAAATCAATCAACTCACCACGATTAAAAGAAAAGGTAAAAGAGCTTAAACAACAAGGCTTATCTTTCAGAGATATATTGAAGCACGAAGAAATTTATTTTTATGACAAGAATAAAAACAGAAAGAAGCCGAGCCTTGCAACAATCCACAGTTATCTTAAAGCATAGTGTTAAACAATTGTCCCTTTACTAAACACAATTTTAAACATACCAAAACGATTAATTTAAGCTATGGGTATTTTTGAACACTTTTATTTTAGGTATGTTAATAATATTATTAACGTGCATTAAGGAATATAGACAATATTATCTATAAACATTCTGTTTATGAAGTCTAATATTACACTTTTTAAAAAGATAATATTATCTTTTATGAGTTATTTTGTTTGAGCTTGAGCTTTCTATTTTCAGCTTTAAGCTTTTCATTCTCTTGAATAAGCTTCTTTATTTCTTTTTCAATTATACTCAATCTCTTTATTTGTGTTTGTTGTTTCATTTTCATTAAGATAATCTTTTCTTACCTTTAATAATCTTAAGGCAGTTTGATAATCTGAAGCTGAAATCTCTCCTCTTGCAAATCTTTCTTCAAGAATTTGAACCGGAGTTTTTTCTTTTGGTTTATCTTTTGCTATGCTTGGGATATTATAATTCAAAGCATTAACAGGATTTTCTTCAAATATCTGCGTTTTTATTGGAGTATTAAAAGCAAAATCAACAGTTTCTTTCTTTGTTTTATTTGAAACCTGTGCGTAAATTTGAGTTGTTGTTATTTGATTATGTCCGAGTAATCCTGCAACAGCATATAAATCACGAGTTCTCTCATAAACATATTGGGCATAATAATGTCTAAAATGGTGAAATCTGAACTTATAAACTGCTTTTTTCTTTCCTGTGTTCTTTTCAGTATATTCATATTCCTTATAATTTAATCCTGCTCTTTCTCTTACTTCCTTAAACCATTCGTGCAAAGTTTTTGTTCTTAAAGGTTTATCAGGAGATTTATCAGAGGATATAAAGTATTTTCCACCTTCAATAATAGAGAGCCATTTCTTTATTGGGCTTATTGCAACTTCAGGCATAGGGATTATTCTATCTTTCCCATAGTCATTTTGCTTTTTCCTATTGGGGTTTTTACTATCTCTTATTTTAATTTGCCTTCTTTGAATGTCTATATCTTGAACTTCAAGACGACAAATCTCACGAATACGCAAACCAAACATTAAAGCCATAAAACAGGCTATTGAAAGTTTTGGAATATACATATTTTCAAATAGCTTAATCAACTGCTCTTTTGAAAGCATATCAGGAATTTTATTTTTGTTCTTTCCCATATTATAAACTCCTCACAACGTTGTTTATTTCTTCAATCATAAGCAAACCTGTATTTGATAGCTTTGATTTTTTTCTATTGTCTGCTATTAACATAGCTTTCTTAAAGCTCACTTGTCCTTTTTGCAGTTTTTCTTTAACGTCTGAAGGCAAACGACAGGCAATAAACCAACGGTATGTTGTGGAAGGATTGAGATTATTTTTCATATAATAATCAAGGAGTATTTTTTCAGCTTCGGTTAATTCTCTTTTCTTCTTTTGATTTTCAGGATTATTCCTTCTTCCATAATGGAGTTTGCCATAATAAAAATTCCTAACGTGAGAAGCCATAGAAAGAAATTTATCTTCTTCAATTTCAGGTAAGAGTTCTTTTAAATCATTTTTAATCCTGTTTATCCTGTCCCATATTGAAATCTTTTTTCCTTTATACCGAACATTCTTATTAATAAACGTCTGATTATTGTTTTTGCTCATATACATTTTATAGAAACCTCCTTTAAATATAGTGTAATGATTTTGTAATTATCAATAGAAAAAAGGCTTAAATTGTCGTGGTTTGACACAATAAAAACCTGTAAACGTCCCAGCAAAAGTCCCCAGAACAAAAGCCAACACAGCCCAAAAAATCATCCGCAAATAAGAATTCTAAAATACTTAAATTTTACAAAAGCCCTTCTGCCTTCATCGCCCTCACAAGTCGCGTCATTCCAATCCCGCCGCCAGACCGTTCAAACATTTCCAATTCTAAAAACTTATCAAGCTCCTCTCGAACTCTTCGTTCTCCAAATTTCTGATAAAGAGTTTGTGCGTATTTTCCATCGACAATTGCGCCAAAATTCTCTCGCATTCCTTCAACATCACATGACCTCTCGGCCGAACCAATTGTCTCCATCCCATACAACAAAACGTCAATCTTATTGTAAATCCCGCCGCCAGCGTGCTTCATATTCCAGAAAGGATGAGTTCTCTTAGGAAAGCCCTGCAGCAAAACAACACTCCCGTAATCCTCTCCTATCTTAGTTTCCTGCTTTGCTTCTATCTCGTCAACCCTGTAACGCTCACACGCATCTTCATAACCCAAGTCCACAGGTTTGCTCCTAAAACCAAGATGCCTAACAAGGTCCATCTCAAATTTCCTCAAAGCATCTATCCCGCCAGGAATTTCAAATTCAAACATCGGAAATATCAAATCGTGTCTATCTTTCTGCGGCGCAAGTTCATTTCTATAACTGGTTGTCTCGCAAAAAACTCCAGGCCAGCTAGGATTTTTCAAAAGCTCGTGTTCAAGCCACATCTGTCCAGTTTGCGGCAAAGGCCAAATTTCTCCTCTAAGCTCATAAGACATAATGCTGAAAGGATTCTCGCACGCAGCCAGAATAGATTTCCTTCCCTGCGCAGGCACTTTGACAAAACCACGCTCAAGACAAAACTCAGTTAATCTTTTAGTAGCCTCGTGAAACGCTAGAGTATCTTCCATTAAAATCAATATAAAATCTCGCGCTATAAATAAATTACCGTTCTCAAAAAAAATCTTTGAACGACAATTATATAAATCTACAAAATATGTTATTCAGGTTTTGTTTTCCACCTCAAATCGGACTCACGACGATTTCAAGCGCCTCAATTTGCTTTTTACCGTCGAATTCTGAAACAATTCCAACAACTTCAATTTCTGAGTCCCCAGCACTCACAAGACAAGAACACAAAACTTCAATACCTGAATCTAAAACAAAAATCTTCCTTCCCGAAGACAAAAATCTCTCGCTCTCGACTTTTCCCTCTGTAAAAACTTTTTGATTCACTTCAAGTTTCTCAAGTTCCGAATAACTCACAACAGCAATTTCCTCACCATTCAAAAAAAACGCGAGAGCGACAATTCCTAAAACCGAAACAATAAAAGCAATTCTCCTCATCTCAAAAAAATGCAAAACATTTAAATTAACTTTTCGGTTTTACAAACTATGCGCAAAGTTACAATTAGCGGGATAATAAAAACCTCAATCGTCACAGCATTCACAATCGCAGCTGCATTAATCTGGAAAGACGTAATCATCGCCACAATAAATCTCATATTCCCACCGCAAGATTTCCTATTCTACCAATTCGTAGCCGCAACAGTTGCGACAATTATCGTCGTGATTTCAATTTACGTAATCCTAAAAACTGAACAGCAAACAGAAAGAGCATTCTACTCCCTAACTCACCGGAATAAAAAATGAACGACAAAGAAAAACTCGAACTCATAAAACGCAACTTGCAGGAAATCATCGGAGAAGATGAATTAAAATCT
>CAYXWK010000021.1:0-7808 GCA_964468785.1 Candidatus Woesearchaeota archaeon | reverse complement strand
AAGATATCTCCGACTTTAACTTCTGAAATATCAATCTCAACTTCTTTTCCGTTTCGCAAAACGCGCGCTTTCTTCGCACCAAGTTCTAATAACTTTCTAATTTCTTGTGAAGCTCGCCCGCGCGCCTTCGCCTCGACGTATTTCCCGGTTGTAAAAAAAGCCATAATCATCGCAGCAACTCCTGAATAATCTAAAACAATATCAAAGAAAGCGAGAAATCCGGTGATATAAGCGATGACAGTTCCCAAAGCAATCAACGAATCCATGTTAAAATAAAAAGTAAACAATCCCCGCATTCCGCTTTTGATGGTACTCCAACCAAAAATAAAAACTACCGGAAACGCAAGAATCAGAATCGCAACCGCGCCATACATTTCGGGAAGAATCATCATACCGATAAATCTTTCCAGCAACATTACAACTACAATTGGAACAGTAAAAATCCAGCTCCACAAAAGTTTCCTTTTCCAGCTCGTGATTTCTGCATCTTCCACCGGCGCTTCGTGATTATGTTCGTGTGAATGTTTCATTTTATCAGTCAATCTTTACGAGCTTATATCCTGCTCTCTCAACAGCTTTCTTCAAATCATCTTCGGAAACAGAATCTTCCGCCTCGACAATTCCCTTTTTTAACATTAGAGTTACTGAAACTTCCTTAACACCCGAAACCTTTTTCAGACTTCTTTCTATGTTCGAAGCACAAGAGGCGCAATGCATTCCATCAATTGAAATTTTTAATTTTCTCATTTTTTCCTCCTTTCATTACGACATATTTAATTATTTCAAGATTGCACGCCTTATGCTTTTTGCAAAAATCCTCGCACTCGCACGCTTTCTTTTTATCTATATATGCAAAACCGCAAGTTTCGCAAATGTAACATCTATCTTCCTTTTTTACCATTGGCATCTCCGTTTAATTTTTTAAAAATTAGAATTGCAACTAAGATTAAAATTAATATTACTAAAATCTGAATTATCATAGCTAAGCTATACGCCGGCCAATAACACCAAATTCCGCCGACATTAGAACATAAACTTTGGGAACCGTAATGCATTCCCCCCATCCCCCAAAATCCTCCAAAGCCCATCATACCAAATCCACCGAAAAACAAAAGTATCAATAAGACAATTATCAAAATTAAATTATCTTTTTCCATTATTCTCAACTCCCATTCCACGAAGTATGTGGATACAATTTCCGGACATATGCTTTTCAATTATATCCATCATAGGTTTAATTGTTTTCTCGTTCAAACTATAATATCTAAACCTGCCCTTAATTTCTGAAACAACAAAACCGCACTTCTTCAGCCTGGTCAAATCATGTGAAACTGAAGTCTGGTCAGCATTCAACTCGGCGATAATCTCTGAAACATTTTTTCTACCATCTCTCAACAAATTAATTATTTTCAACCGCGATTCGCTAACAAGAGTTCCGAAAAATATCTTATACGCTCCATAAAGCTCTTCATTGCTAAATCCTTCTGAATGGCAACTCTTTAATATGGTTTTATTTATCATATGATTATCTGATACATATAACTATTTAAAGTTTGCTGTTGTTGACTACATATGAAAATAGAAAAAACAAATGTCTGGAAAAATTTACAAGTCGTGAAAACTATACTGAAAGAATCTCCAGTTTTAGACCCATTAGTTATAATCTATAACTCTGATTTATATCTAATAAAAAAAGGAAAAGAAATTGCTTCTTTCTTAACATTAAAAAAATACTTTAGTATCTACGAACTCGGAACCGTTTACACCTATCAAGAATTTAGAAAAAAAGGATTCAGCAAAAAACTAATCAATTCTATTCTATTAAAACATCCTGAAATTTATTTAATTTGCCGTCCTGACAAGAAAAAATTTTATGAAAAACTTGGTTTCAGATACGCTAAAAATTCTCCGCTAATATTCCTCCTTCGTATAAAACTCTGGAACGCTCTAATATTTTCAGATAAGAATAAACTGATTGTAATGCAAAAAACACGCATGTAGCTTATTTCAATTTATAATATCCGAGAATCAGCAAAATGAGAACTGCAAGTTGAACTTCAATTCCCTGAAAAGGCAGAGACGCAAAACTAAAACTTATTCCAACAAAACTTAAAATCAGCGGAAAAACTCCTGTAACGCATAATGGGCAAATTCCGACGATTAATCCTCCCGCAGTTCCAACACCTGCAACGCCGGCACCCCGACATTTCTTTCTTTCTTTGTATTTGAGATAAAACAAAACCGAATTAATAGAAACAAAAAAGCCGATTATCAATGTCAGAATTAAAGAAAATCCCAGCTTAACCCAATTTAAAGTGGTGGCGTAAAGAATTATCAAAGGAATCGTGTTATAAAATCCGCTGATTAAAACACTCAAAATCAAATATAAAAATAAAATTCCTACAACCCAATAAACATAAGGTTTCCTGAATAATTGCACCATCTTAGTTTGCAATCAGTTTCCCAAATCCCATTCCCATTGAACAGGCATAGTTGTAAGTTCCTTTCTCAAGTGGTGGTAGTTCCATTGTATCCTTCGGATTAGCAAGATATTTTGTGTATTTTTTGCCGCCTATATTGAAAGCCACAGAACGAAGACATCCCTTTACAGAATCATCCGCACTTAAAATAATTGGCTTTCCGGACTCAACTACCACATCCTTATAGTTATATCCGTCCTGGCTTAGAACAACTCTTTGCATTTCTCCTTCAATGATTTGTCCGCCCGAATATTCCTCTCCAACAGAATCTCCTGAACGCAACATAAAAGCTCCGGCTATCAGGATTAAAACGAAAAATCCAAAAGCGTAAAATGTTGATTTTTTTATTTCCATAGTTATACTATTCGCTCGGAATATTTAAGTTTATCCAAACAACACGCTCCTTGGTCCGAAAACCATAATCCAAATCGTCAGAACAGTAAGTGCGAAACTTAAAGATACTGTTAGAAAATCGCTATTGTTTCGCGATTTTGGCGCACCTTTTGTTTCTTGATGAATCATATAATGCAAACAAACTAAAATAGCCGTAGAAATTAAGAATAAAATAACTCCTGCCAACTTTAGATTATCGTTAATCATCATCACCGCTGACATCGCACCCATCAATCCCCCCATGAATCCAGACATCAAACCTTCCATCACACCCATAACTCCGCAACACTTTCCGTTCCAAACTCCAAGACCGATTCCGATGAACATTCCGAAAACTCCGCCCCAAAACATTCCGTTTGTCGCTCCTACAAAAAATCCGGGCAAAAATCCTGAAATCATTCCAATAGTCATCCCAATCATCATCCCAGACATGCACGGAAATTCATTATAAGAGCGGACTTGTCTTACAGAAGGCAAAATAACAGCATAACTTAAAATAGCAAAAAATACAAAAAATCCATATTTAGGAATAAAATCATTAACATACCTCAACTTAAGAAAATACAAAAGTGCAAACGTGATTAACGAAGTCGTCAAAGAAACAAAGGCCGTTTTCAGATGCTCAGTTTCTCTATCAATGTTTTTTTCAAAACTCATTGAAATAAGAAAAAATCAAAGTATTTAAGTTATTTTGTGAAACTAGTTTCAAACTTTCCGCCAGACTGCTTCAATTATTTTTCTTTTCATTTTACTACTTAATTTGTAAGTATCTGCCCAATTAGCGTGTGCTTGCCACTCTTGATAACTGTCAGCAAGTGCGATAAAATCAATTTCTTCATTTTCAAAGTTTTTTATTTTTTGAGTTATTTTCTTAATATTTCTTTTTCTTAACAATTTATAGTGTGTGAAATTTCTGAATCCGACAAAGTCAACTCCTCTTGACAATGAAACAATTCGCGATTTTTGAGGGTGTAATATCAAATTGAGTTTTAGGTTTAGAAAATCATTGATTTCTTCTTTCCAGATTTCTAATTGTCTTTTTGACCTATGCAAGATAACTAAATCGTCTACATATCTTATGTAATTTTTTGCTTTTAGCGAATGTTTCACAAAATGATCAAATCTTCCTAAATAGACGTTAGCAAAGAATTGTGAAGTGTAGTTTCCTAAAGGCATTCCTTCTATGAGCTTGCCCCTTCCCTCGGTTTTACTATTCTGAAGAATTTGTCTGACTAACCAAAGAACGTTTTTGTCCCTTATTTTGTTTTAAGAATTTTCAAAAGAACATCATGATTTACTTTTTCAAAGTAATGTTTGATATCTGCCTTCAAATAGAAAGCGTGTTTTCTGTAATGATTTGTAACATTCTTTATATGTAAATTCAATCTTTTAAGAGCAAATGACGTGTGGCCTCTTTTGGTCGAGGCAGTTAAATAAAGTAAGAGAAGTTTAAAATTATTTCCTTGCTCTTAATTCTTGCAATAAAGCGTCTGTAAGAGGTTTTGTAAGCATTTTTTCTAAAGCTGGAACTCCTTTGTTTCCTAAAACTACTGGAACGATTTTAGAGTTCGCATTTTTCAATTGTAGTCAAATCATAACCTGAAGTTGTGCGCGAACCGCCTTCGGCGGTTTTCACTAACACTACGAGAGCGTTGTTGCCAAAGTGAAGAATCCGAGACCCGCAGCCGAGCATGGAGCCACACTGCGGAAAGTCGAACCACATATAATTAAAATTTGCAGATTTGCGGGAATCTGCTAATAAATCATAAAATGGAATTTCTGTTTTTCCAAAGGGCGCAACTTTTTTTTCATAATATTCTACTGTTCTTTCGCCTAAAGTGAATCTTGTTTCTGGCATTTCTTTATTCCAAGAGTGGTCGCCGTTTTTTGTGACTGCTATTGCGATTCTGTCTTCTGGTTCCAGATTCTCTTGAGATTTTGCAATTGCTTCTAAAACGTCGTAAAAATCTGTTGAGCGAGTTGGATATCTTCTTTGTGAGTGTGCCAAAACTATTTCTCCTGCTCCTGCAGGAGTGATTAACTCCTCGCCCTTGTATAAAATTGTATTTTTCCTTTAACTTTTATGAGATAAGTTTTGTTCTTGAAAATCCATCGTAACTTGCTAACCTTGCTTCTACGACGTCTTCTGGATTCACCATAGTTGCATTTGATTTTCTAAATATCTCTACTTGTTCATTCCAAGGTGCAGCTATTCTTCCAAATTTTCTGTCTTTGGTTTTAGCTACCCATTCAATTTGTGCGTTCGTCATATTTCTTTTGAGAATTGGGGACGATATAAACTTTTCGCTATTGTAACCACTATAAAGTAATCTTTTGAATTAAACTTTGACAAAAAATTATTAAACTGCTAGCTCGGAATAAGAAAATGGAAAACAAAACTGTCGGCTACATGTTACTCGGAATATCTGTCTTAATAATCGTAATTATTTACTTATTCAACTCTGCGCTAAACGAAATAGTAACTTCAAGCTGTGGAATTCACTCCGACGGAACAATCTGCCCGCTTTACGGAACAATAAACACGCAAACTTATCTCGCCCTCGCAATCGGGGGAATTTTGGTTTTTGTTTCTTTGTCATTAATTTTCACGAAACAAAAAGAAAAAATAATCATTAAAAAAATTGAAACGAAAAAACCTTCAATAAAAATAGACACAAGCGAACTGACATCTGAAGAAAAATCCGTCCTGAAAATAGTTCAGGAAAGCAAAGCAGTTTTTCAGGCAGACCTTATTGAAAAAACTAAATTTGGAAAAGCAAAAATGACGCGAATAATTGACCGACTCGAAGGAAAAGGTTTCGTCGAAAGAAAGCGACGCGGATTAACTAATGTTGTAGTGTTGAAAAATTAGACAAAGAACAAAGCAAGAACAACAAGACTCACACATCTTGGAAGAAGTCCGTAAAGCAACACATGTTTCTTTCTCATACCCAACGAACCAAAAACAATCGGCAAATAAGGAAGCGGGCTAAGAGCAGCAATAAGAATAACCCACCGCCCGTGAGAACTAATTCTCTCCTCAATTTTCTCAACTTTAATCAAATCATAATAAGACAATGCTATCCTCAAACCATATCTCTTCCCAATTTCATATCCTGCCAAAGTCCCAATAGCCGTTCCCGCCAGCATAGTTCCCAAAAGTGCGGGAAGAGAAAAATTAAGTAGAGCTCCTTGAAGTAAAATAAAATGCGGACCAATATATTGTGGAATTATATCTGAAAGGGCGGTCAAAACAAAAATTATCATTAAACCATAAGTCTGAGCCTCAGATGTTAGACGCGCCGATAACAAATCTCTGTTAAACCAAGTCAAAACAAAAAAAATAATCATTATCAAAGCAATGATTACTCCGATAATTTTCAGCTTCAGCTTCTCATTCATCACAAACCAAACAGTCCTAGTTTTATAAGTGTTAGTATAAGTTTAAATAATTTCCAAAACTAATAAGAAAATGAAGAGGGCGACTCTTAAAAAAATAATGCGAAATAAAAAAGTTCTCTTTCTTGCATACGACCAAGGAATGGAGCACGGACCAGTTGGAGACTTTAATGACAAAAATATCGACCCTCTTTACATTATTGAAATCGCGTCAAAAGGAAAATACGATGCAATAATTTTCCAAAAAGGAATAGCCGAAAAATACTCTAAAGAAATCAAAAATTCAAAAATCCCATTAATAATAAAATTAAACGGAAAAACTCGCCTCGCATCCGGAGAACCTCTCTCCGCGCAAATCTGTTCCGTCGAAGAAGCAAAAAAGCTCGGTGCAAAGGCAGTCGGATTCACAATTTACATCGGAAGCAAATACGAATCTAAGATGATTGAACAATTTTCATTGATTGAAAAAGAAGCTCACAAATCCGGACTGCCAGTCATTGCTTGGATATATCCTCGCGGAGAAGGGACAAAAGGAAAAACAAAAAAAGAACTTTTGGCTTACGCTTGCAGAGTCGGACTTGAGCTCGGCGCTGACATAGTTAAAGTCCATTGGGAAAGCGAAACCACGGATTTGAAATTCGCGGTAAAATCAGCTGGACGTTGTAAAGTCTTAATCGCGGGCGGAGAAAAAGGAGATGAAAAAATGTTTTTGAAAAAAGTTTCAGAAGCATCAAAAACCGGAATAACTGGACTCGCAGTCGGAAGAAATATCTGGCAATCAAACAACCCTCTTGAATTAACAAAAAAACTCAGAAAAATAATCTCTAAATAAATCCCCAAAAAACAAAAGTTCCAAGAACTAACTTCTCGGGTAAGTAATTACTCCGATTATAAATATGCAAATTCCCACAACTAAAGCCGAAGTTAATGCCGTCGCCCCCGCTCCAGCAACGGCTCCGGTCGTGGTAAACGTTGAACCAAGAGAAATAAGCATTCCGACACCAATAAGAAGAATTGATGCAATCTTTCGTCTTATTTTTTCCATCTTAGCAAGAGATTCCAATCCTGAACTATATCTATCAGAATGTGATTTCATATTATCATGAATGGAACCTTTTATCTCTTCGTATTGTCTTTCAGTAAGTATCTCTTCCTGACGCATCTCATCCAAAATTTGTTCATATCCTTCTAAACGAGTTATCTCCTGTCCGACCGCAGTCATATAAGCTCCACGTGAAATATTTCCCTTAGATAATTTGTGCAAACTATCCCTCATTACCTGTGCAATAGTTCTATCCTTAAAACCATGCTCATGAAGCACGTTATAAACTTCTTGAGCAGACTTAGAAGATAATATGCTCTGAACAGCATCCTTCTGATTCCCCTCATAACTCCCAATTATTCCACTTGCTACTTTCTCGTAATCGGAAACACTCCGCCCACCTTTCTCTTTAGAACTAACCATCAAAACAAAAGAATTCACACATTTATATATTTAGCGCAAAACTTTATATCCTAAAAAAATCTACCAATAAC
>CAYXWK010000020.1:0-7851 GCA_964468785.1 Candidatus Woesearchaeota archaeon | reverse complement strand
GCACCAGCAACTGCCCCTCCAGCTACAAATATCATTTCTTCAAGTTTTGAACTTTTTTCTTCATTATTCATATCATTTCCAGAAAAAAAGGGTATTTATATTTTTCTATTTTTCACTATTTTCTAATTACTACACTCAACCAACTTTCCCGCCCCAATTTCAATTTCATCCGCCTTTCTCAATCCACGAATCTGTTTCAAATTCAAAATCTCTTTGTGTTTAACGTTCGCAAGATATTCCGGAATAAACCAAACCTCTTCATCCGAATTCATCCAGTTCATTCTGTCAAATCTCGACAAATCAGCCAACGCATATTTCCTCAGAGTTTTCTTTCCGTCATCTGTGAAATATTCGTGAAAATAAGACATCACAAGTTCTCTGATTGTTTTGTAAACGGGCTCGCGATATCTTAAAACGGCGTGATTGGTTTTTGAGATTGCGCCCCAACAGCCGTTTGTTTTAAACACCGCAACAACATGGTCGTAATCTTTTTTAGTGGACTCCAAATCCAGCACCAAAGGTTTCGCTCCCTGAAGTCTCAAAGCAACAGCCGCAAAAACCGCTCCCTCAACGCAATGTGCTTTTCTCTCTCTCAAAACCATTCTCGGAGAAAGACAAGTATCTCCCCTCTCCTCAAAATTAATTCTTAGTTCGTTCAAAAAATCCTGAATCTTTTGTGGCGTATTCAACTTTCTATAAACTCTCAACTCCTCTTTCGTAAACATCCAACTATAAAAAATTCAAATTATAAAAATCTATCAATTTAAAAATCTAATCGAAACCGATTTGCGAGCGACCGTAATTAATTACTGCCGAAGTTTTTACATCTTCGTATCTTGCCCTTAAATCTCCAAGAAATACGCAGGCATTTCCACCATATTTCTCTTGGACAATTTTCAAGGTCTGAATTTGTGCATCTTTTGTTCGTGCAGAGTGAGTTCTCGCAGAACTATGCCGAGATAATTCTACAACGAATCTGCTTCCAAAAGAACAATCCCTGACGTATCTTATTATTTCTTCGCTCATAAAAATCTCTTGAAATTACACTATATAAAATCTCTGGTTTATGCAAACCTTTATAACTCCATTTTCAATTTTCTGTCTATGAAAAGAAAGAACCAGGGATTCAGAGGAAAAAAGAGCTTTAGTAAATCTCCTTCGGAACCTCCAAGAGAATATTCTTTAGGAGAAATAACTTCCGAGCTCGAAGGGAAAATGTTAATTGTAGAAGGAATTGTAGAAAAAATTTCACAGACTGGTGGACCTACGCTATTTTCTATAACTGACGGAACCGGACTTCTCGCCCTTAAGGGATTCATAGCTCCGGGAGAAAGAGCATTTCCTGAGATTGAAGAAGAAGACGGAATTTCTGCAACGATAAAAATAAGAGAATACAACGGAGACTTAGAGGGAGAAATAATAAGAATAAACCGCAAGACCCCTTCAGAAACTTCCACTCTAAAGAAAAAAATAGAAGACATTAGAAGGGAAGGAGCAATACCGCTCGAAGTTGATTTTTTGGTCAAAAGTCCGATATTAGATAAATTGAAAAACGAAATGATAAAGGCAGCCACAGAAATAAGATTTGCAGTAATGCAAAACCGTCCAATAATTGTTAGACATCACAATGATGTTGATGGATACTCATCAGGATTCGTACTCGAAAGAGCGATTCTCCCGTTAATTGAAAAACAACATGGCGGTGGAAAGTCTGCTTGGGAATTTTTTCAAAGAGCTCCCTGTCAAGCACCCTTTTACGATATTGAAGATTCAATTAGGGACACCTCAAATTCCTTGAGAAATGTTGCGAAATATTCTAATAAAATGCCTCTCGTAATAATAGCGGACAACGGCTCGACAGAACAGGATTTAATTGGAGTACAACAGGGAAAAGTTCATGGAATGGAATTTATAGTAATAGACCACCATCCATATGAAGAAGATGTAATTTCGAAAGAAGTTCTTGCCCACATAAATCCTTATCTTGTCGGAGAGGAAGGTTCAGCATTTTCCGCAGGAATGCTTTGCACAGAATTATCCCGTTTTATCAGCGAAGTAAAAAACGTTGAACAAATTCCCGCAATGGCTGGAATAGCTGACAGAATTGATTTGAAAAATCCGGGCACAATTTCAGATTATGTGAAAATAGCCGAGAAAGAAGGATATTCCAAAGAGCTCCTTCAAGATATTGCAACAGTAATAGACTTTGTTTCAGCAAAATTAAGATTTATGGAAGCTCGAGAATATATTGAAGTGGTTTTTGGAGAACCTCGCGAAAGACAAAAAAATTTAGTTTCACTTCTTGCACCATACATTAGAAAACTGGAAGAGAAAGGATTAGAAATTGCCGTAGCAGCCGCTTCAGGAGAAAAAATATCAGATGTCGATCTTTTTTCCCTATCAATTCATGGAGCATTTCCAGGGTTCGGATTTTACCCTAAGCCGGGAAAATGTGTTGGTCTGCTTCACGACTATTTACAACGCGAAAAGAGATTATCAAATTTAGTAACTTTCGGAGTCATGGACTCAGCAATCACTTTTAGAGCCACCGATGAAGCGAACTTCTCAGTCAAAGAGTTTATGAGTTTTATTGATAAAAAAATACCTTCGGCGTTTGTCGAAGGTGGCGGACACAAAAACGCAGGTTCAATAAACTTTGTTCCCGGAAAACAGAAAGAAATACTTCAACTCTTAAGGGAATTTGTCAAATCAAGAAACTAATCTTTCAGTTTTACAGCAGTCCCGTAAGCCAAAATTTCTGCCGCTCCTCCCAAAACCATCGAAGTCATAAATCTCATTCCAATAATTGCATCTGCACCTCTGACCGAAGCATCGTTGACCATTCTGTTGTATGCCTCTTCTCTCGCCTGCGTTAGCAAATCAGTATAGCTCTTTATTTCTCCGCCGATAATATTTTTCAATCCTGCGGCAATATCTCTTCCGATATTTTTAGCACGCACGGTATTTCCTTTAACCACCCCAATAATCTTAGAAATCTTCCTTCCGGGTATCTCTTCAGAATTTGTAACAATCATCCATCCCTAAACTAAAAATACTATTTAACTTTTTTGATAGGTTCTATACTTTCCTGTTTTTTAAGAGTTAGAAGCGTAGCTAAGCCAACAACAAATATAATTAATCCAAAAACAAAGAACAACCAATCAAAAATTATTCCGACAATAATCAGCGCAGTACCTCCAAGGGTTAAAACTAGTCCGGATAAAATAGCAAGGTAGTCCATTCCTTTCATAATAACCCTAAACTACAATATTTTATAAAACTCTCTATCTTTGAAATTTTAAGCCTCTATAGCTCAGTTGGTTAGAGTACAAGTTTCGTAAACTGGATTATTAGCTGAAAATTATTTGAAAAAACTTGGGGTCCCGGGTTCGAGCCCCGGTAGAGGCTTCATTAAGTTTATTAATTATTTCAGCAAATAATTTCATGAAAGAACTTCTTATTAAACATCTATCAAAAGAAACTTCACTATCTAAAAAAGAAATAGAAAATCTACTTGAAACTCCTCCCTCAAGAGAACTTGGCGATTACGCATTTCCGTGTTTCATTCTTTCAAAAATCCTAAAAAAAAATCCGGCAGAAATAGCATCAGATTTAGCAAAAAAAATTCCTAAAAAAAACTTTGAGAAAATAGAATCAAAAGGACCATACGTGAACTTTTTTGTAGATTCAAAAATCCTCGCAAGAAAAACAATTGAGAAAATATTGAAAGAAAAAAATAACTTCGGCTCGTTGAAAAAAAAAGAAAAAATTCTTATAGAATCTCCAGGACCAAACACTAACAAGCCTTTGCATCTCGGACATGTAAGAAACATAATCCTCGCACAATCTGTTCAGAGGATTCTTTCATTCGCTGGAAACAAAGTTAAAATAGTAAACATTAACAACGACCGCGGGGCCCACATCTGCAAATCAATGCTCGCATACGAAAAATTCGGTGCAAACAAAACCCCTGAATCTGAAAAAATAAAGTCAGACCACTTCGTCGGAAATTTCTATGTAAGGTTCGCGCAAGAAGAAAAAAACAATCCTGAATTAGAAAAAGAAGTTCAGAAAATCCTGCTAAAATGGGAATCTGGAGACAAAAAAATTTTAGAAGTTTGGAAAAAAATGAACAAATGGGCTTTAGACGGATTCACAGAAACTTACAAAAAATTTAATCTTAAAATTGATAAAGAATATTATGAATCTCAAGTTTACAAAAACGGAAAAGAAATAATTACGGAACAACTAAAAAAGGGAACTGTGAAAAAAAAGCCTGACGGCGCATTTTATATAGACTTATCTAGCAAAGGGCTAGGTGAAAAAATTCTTTTAAGAGCCGACGGAACTTCAATTTACATAACTCAAGATTTATACCTTGCAATACAAAGAAAAAAAGAAATAGGTTTTGATAAGATGCTTTATGTCGTGGCGAATGAACAAAATTATCATTTCAACGCTTTATTTGAAATTCTTAAAAAGTTCGGTTACAAATGGGCAGAAAATTTAATCCATTTAAGTTATGGAATGGTTCTTCTTGAGTCTGGAAGAATGAAGTCTCGTGAGGGAACAGTAGTGGACGCAGACGATATAATCTCCGAACTTGAATCTTTGGCAAAAGCAGAATTAGATGCCCGCTATCCAGATTTATCAAAAGAAGAAAAGAAAATTCGTTCAGAGGTTATTGCGATGGCTGCGCTAAGATATCACTTTCTCAAAGTCGAGCGTGGTAAGGACATGCTGTTCAAACCAAAAGAATCAATAAGTTTTGAAGGAAACACCGGACCCTACTTGCTATACACATACGCGCGGGCAAAATCAATTCTAAAAAAAGCCGACAAAATCAAAAAAACAAAATCAATTCCAGAAAATCTTTCAGAACAAGAAAGAAAATTAGTTTTTCAACTTTCTTTATTTCCCGAAACTTTCAAAAAATCAAATGAAAATCTCTCTCCTAGTATAATTGCAAACTATACGTTTGAACTTTCCCAAATTTTCAACGAATTCTACCATTCAGAGAAAGTAATCGGTTCAGAAAAAGAAGATTTCCGTTTGTTATTGGTAGAATCGTTTTTGATAGTTTTGGAACTCTCTCTAAATCTCCTCAACATAAAAGTTTTACAGGAAATGTAGGAAACATTAAAAACCTGTACGAATAAAAGCACCCTGATGAAAATTTTAATAATTCTTTCTATTGCGGAAATCTTTCTCCTGGTCACACTTTTAACTCTTTTTAGAAAACTCTCAAAAAGAGGAAGAAAAGAATCCTCAAAAGTAGAAGAAGATTTAAGAAAAATAAAGGAACAAATTACTGAATAGCAACGCTTAAAAATTATCAATCTCTGTATTTCCGTGGAGAGTTGGCGCGCTAGCCCTGCGCCGTTCGCAAACGGGCTTTATGGCGGACTTAAAGGAGCGCGTGAAGCAGAAGGCATTTGGTCTTTCATCCGACGTTGAGGTTTTGTCCTGCCCGATCGTGCTCCTATGAATCGGGTCAGACCTTGATCGGAGCAGCCCTAAGTAGGAAGAGCGGTGCCGGCAGGGTTGCAAAACTGAGAAGGTTGAAAGGTAGCCATTTTCCAGAAGCCGAGCAAACTCCCCTCCACATTCTTTTTCTCGCAACTTATAAAAACTCTTTATTCTATTTTGGAAAGTGAAAAGAAGGGGGCAATTTTATTTAATCGCAGCAGTAGTAGTGATTGGAGTTCTTGCTGGATTTTCCACAATCTACAACTCTACAAGAATTTCTCCCGAAGATACTTTAATTTATTATCTCTCTGAAGAAATAAATTTTGAAGCATCACAAGTCTTGGATAATTCTGCGCGTACAGAAGTTTCAGAAGAAGAAACTCTCAACAGACTAAACGCTTTAGTAAATTTCTATGCAACAAAAAATCCTGAGAACGAAATTGTCACTTTTTACGCAACAGAAAATTCCGTAACTCTTTCAGTTTACAATTCGCCATCTCAAAACACTACAAAAATATATCTCGAAGATTCTACATCTCCTCTTTCTTTTGAACAGGGAAGCAATTCATCTTCAGCAAATGTCACAAGAATAGAAAACTTTAGAATTTCTTTTTCCGAAGGAAATTTCCACAACCTTGAACTTCGTCAGGGAAAATCTTTTGTAGCGATAATAAAAAAGGAGAAGGCGGGAGAAGTATTCGTCTCATTCCCTAAATAAAATGGAAAACAAGAAAGCAGTCAGCCTGATGATTTCATACGTTCTTCTTATAATAATCGCCATTTCCCTAAGCGCAGGAGTTTATAGTTATCTTAGAATATATGTTCCTTCCTACCGCCCGGTTTGCCCGAGCGATATTTACTTAGGGCTGGAACAAATTACTTGCAACCTTTCCGAAAATCCTTCAGAGATTTCTATAGTTTTGTCTAACAAGGGACTTTTCAATGTAAGCGGAGCATTCATAAGAGCAGGTCCTTCAGGGAGACGCATAAAAACACAAATTAATGAGAATAAAGAAATTTTCTCTTCTCCTTTATCTCCGGGCAGTTCTTCCCCTGCCTTAATTTTTACAGGACCTTCCGGGTTAGCCATTGGAGCGAGCAACGAGTTAGAAATTCAACCAGCCCTCATAATCAACGGACAATTAGTTCCATGTAGAAATGCAATTGTAACTTATCCGCTAACCTGTTCATCTTCCCCCGCTCCCCAAGAATCCTCAGAAGTAGTCTGTGGCGATGGAGTTTGCGAAATCGGAGAATGTTCTTGTATAGATGATTGTGGACTTTTTCCTCTTCCGGGAACTTGTCAAGTCTAAACTACAATAATCTATATTAATGGATTGTTTTCTCTAGCAGAATGAAATTCGCGCATCTCGGAGATTGTCATCTGGGTGGATGGAGACATCCAGAACTAAAAGAATTAAACTTTAAAAGTTTTCAGAAAGCTCTAGGAATTTGCATAGCCGAGAAAGTGGACTTTATTTTAATTGCAGGAGATTTGTTCGACTCAGCATATCCTCCGATAGAAACTTTAAAAGATTCATTCGAAGAATTCCGCAAAATAAAGGAAGCAGGCATTCCTGTTTTTTTAATAGCGGGAAGTCACGACTATTCCGTTTCCGGAAAAACTTTTCTGGAAGTTTTAGAAAAAGCAGGATTTTGTAAAAATGTTTTTAAATATGAAGAGAAAGATGAGAAAATTGTTCTGCAACCGACAATTTTCAATGGCGTAGCGATTTACGGATATCCGGGGAAAAAATCTGGACTTGAGGTAGAAGAGATTAGGAAAATCAAACTGAACGATACACCTGGATTATTTAAAATTTTAATGCTCCACACGACGATACGCGACGCTGTGGGAGATTTTCCAATAGAATCAGTTGACGAAAGAAATCTTCCAAAGGTAGATTATTTGGCTTTAGCACATCTCCATATTAGATATCAAAAAGAAAACAGAGTTTACTGCGGACCAACTTTCCCAAACAACATTTCAGAACTTGAAGAATTGGGCGGAGGCTCATTTTACATTTTTGACAACGGAAAAATAAAAAGGCACGAACTATTGTTAAAGGAGGTAGCTCCCTTTACAATTGAAGTGCAGTCCTCAGGAATTTCCACGGATGAATTAATCTCAATTTTTAAAAACGAAAATCTAAAGGATAAGATAGTGATTTTAAGATTGTTCGGAGTCCTTGAAACTGGGAAAATTTCCGATATAGACTTTCAAAAGATTGAATCATACATTAAGAAAAAAGGCGCCTATATGTTTATGAAGAGCACCTCAAAAATTCACATAATAGAACCGGAAATTGAACTCGGTTTCGCGGAAATCGAAGATATGGAGGAAATTATAGTTGAAAAATTTCAGGAAAAAAACAAATCCGA
>CAYXWK010000019.1:0-7859 GCA_964468785.1 Candidatus Woesearchaeota archaeon | reverse complement strand
AAATTTAAGGAAAAGTTTAAAAAGCCAGTTTCACAATTTTTGTTTACCGCTCCCGCGCAGGTTTTGAATTAAACTCATATTCATTCACACATGCATATATTAAAGTCCAAACACATCAAACTGAAATCAGAGGAAGTAAAAAAGTTACTTGACAAGTATAATATTTCTTTGTCTCAGCTCCCTAAAATAGTTCTTAACGATTCTGGGTTGCCTGAAAACTGCGTTGTTGGAGATGTTGTCAGAATTGAGAGGCAAATTGATGATAAGCTAGTGATTTATCACAGAGTTGTTGCGGAGTAAAATGAATAAAAAAAATATTCTTGTTGAAAAGTACCTTGAACAGCATTCATTAGTTGAATCAAATATTCGTTCATTTAATGATTTTGTAAAAAGCAGAATGCAACAGATAGTTGAAGAAATAAATGATTCACTTGAAGGAGAAGATGTTGAATTAAAATTTGGAAAGATTAGAATAGCAAAACCAAATACTGTTGAAGCAGATGGTAGCGTGAATCTATTGACTCCTATGACTGCTCGTCTTAGAAACCTTACTTATTCTTCGCCTGTTTTTGTTGAGTTGAGTGTTAAGTTTGAAGGTCAGACAGAAAGTACCGAAGTGGAAATTGGAAGAATTCCGATTATTGTTCGAAGTGAAATTTGTAACACCAATAAAATGAGTAAAGAGGAGTTGGAAAAGAATTATCTGGATCCTCTTGACCCTGGAGGATATTTCATAATAAATGGTAATGAAAGAGTAATAGTTATGTCTGAAGATCTTGCTCCGAATCAGTTTTTTATTGAGAAGGGAAGACAAGGATTGACTCTTAGAATTTTTTCTGAGCGCGGAGCTTATAGAATACCTACGACCGTTTCTGAGACTTCTGAAGGAATTTTAGAATTGACTTTTAGCAGACTTCGTAATATTCCGGTTGTTGTTCTTATGAAAGCGCTTGGAATGGTTAAAGAAGCAGATATTGCCAGAAATATCGGGCTTGAAAATGATTGTCTTATTGTTAACTTGTATGAATATGCGAGTATTCAGAATGCAGAGGATGCGATGATTTATATTGCTGAAAAGTCGGGAATTCAGGGAACAAAAAAGGAAATTCTTGACAGAATAAAACAGAGAATTGATTCTTTCTTGTTGCCCCATATCGGTTCAACAAAAAATGCGAGAGCTCAAAAGGCTGCAACTCTCTGTCGAGTAGTCCGAACTTATTTGAGAGCGAAAGACAATTCATCGGTTAGAACTGATAAAGACCATTACGCGAACAAGAGAATTAAATTGTCAGGCGATTTAATGTCTGATCTTTTTAGGTTGAATCTTAACATTCTTGTGAGAGATATAAAATATTCTTTGCAGAAAGTTTCTAAGAGAAAAAAGTTCTATTCTCTGAAAACTATCGCTAAATCAACGTTGTTTACTCACAGAATCGAAAGTGCTATCGCTACGGGAAGTTGGGTTGGAGAGAGAAGCGGAGTTACTCAAAATATGGATAAGACAAATTATATGGCTGTTCTTTCCCAGTTGCAAAGAGTGACTAGTATGCTTCCAGGAGAACAGGAAAACTTTCTTGCAAGAACTCTACATCCGACGCATTACGGCAGATTTTGTCCCATAGAAACTCCGGAAGGGACTGAAATCGGATTACGAAAAAATCTTGCTTTGCTTGCAAGAGTTTCTACAGTAGTTGATTTTGATGAAATAAAAGCTATGAAAATTTTTACTTCTGCAGGAATGAGTGGCGAATTTTCAAATGAATCAGTTGATGTTTTCTATAATGGAAAATTTATGGGATTTGTTTCAAATCCAAAAGACTTTACAGATAAGCTAAGAGAACTTAGAAGAAAGGGTGAAATTCCGTGGGAAGTTAGTATAAGAAATGATGGACTTTTGGAGCAAGTGACTATTCATTCAGGAGTTGGAAGAGTTTTAAGACCTTTGATTGTCGTAAGTAATGGCTCTTCAAAGTTAAAAGACGAGCATCTTGTTCTTTTGCAGGAAGGAAAACTCAAGTGGTCTGACTTAATTAAGGAAGGTGTTATCGAGTATCTTGATGCCGCCGAAGAGGAAAATGCATATGTTTCTCTTGAAGATTCTTCTTTGGAGTCTGCTCATACTCATCTAGAAATTCACCCGGTTGATGCTCTTGGCCTGATAACTTCTCTTGTTCCTTTTGCGAATCATGACCAGAGCGCAAGACTTTTAAGAGGAAGTAAGACGAATAAGCAGAGTCTTGGAATTTATGCTGCGAATTATCTTTTGAGAATTGACACCGACGTTTCTATTCTTCACTATCCGCAAAAACCTCTTGTTAGAAGTTTTATTTATGATACATTGAATGTTTATCCGGCCGGACAAAACATCGTTGTGGCGATTATGCCTTATGAGGGTTACAATATCGATGACTCTGTTGTGTTGAACAAAGCAAGCATTGACCGAGGAATGGGAAGAAGCACGTATTTCAGACCTTATTCAGCTACGGAGTTGCAGTATTCCGGAGGACTTTCTGATGAAATAACTATTCCGGATAAAGATGTTTCTGGATACCGGACAGAAGAATCTTACAAATATCTTGAAGATGATGGAATTCCTTATCCTGAAGCGCAAATGACTTCGGGAGATGTGGTGATAGGGAAAATTACTCCTCCGAAATTTCTTTCAGAGGCGAAGGATTTGAGTATTCAATCTAAGAAGGAAGCCAGCTCCGTGATAAGACAAGGAGAAGAAGGAATTGTTGATGCAGTTTTCGTCACGGCGGATTCTGAAGGAAACAAAGTGATTCATGTTCGGATGCGGGACTCTAGACATCCTGAAGCCGGGGATAAATTTTCTGCGCCGCACGGACAAAAGGGAGTTGTCGGATTAATAGCTGAATCAGAAGATATTCCATTTACTGCGAGAGGTGTTCGTCCTGATTTAATGTTTAATCCTCATGGAATACCTTCGAGAATGAGCGTAGGTTATATGATTGAACTTCTTGCAGGAAAGACTGCTTCGATGACAGGGAAAATAGTTGATGGGACTCCATTTACTGGAAGAAGTGTGGAAGATTTGGAAGGGCAACTTGCTGAAATGGGTTTCGCTTATGACGGAAAGGAAACGATGTATAGCGGAATTACCGGTGAGAAGATGGATGTAAAGATTTACATAGGTAATATGTATTATCTTAAGTTGAGAAGGATGGTAAAGAATCTTATCCATGCGAGAGCGTCCGGAAAAGTTGCATTGTTGACGAGACAACCTGTTGAAGGGCGTGCGAAAGGTGGAGGTTTGAGACTTGGTGAAATGGAACAACAGGCACTTACAGGACATGGGGCTTCTTTGCTTCTGAAAGAAAGATACGATTCTGATAAGACAGTTATTTGGATTTCCACTGACGCCGGAGAAATGGGTTATGAAGATTCTATAAGAAACAAAATAGTTTGCCCTCTTTCTAATGGAGATGCTGAGCCTGTTGAAGTTTCTTATGCTTTCAAATTGCTCGTTGATGAATTGTTGGGATTGGGAATTCAGACAACTTTTGAACTAAAAAATAAATATGACCAATAAAATGACGGATAAATATAACTTAGAGATATCTTTTGGAAATGGCTTGTTAGTCTTACAAGAATTTTGGAGGAATTGCTAATGCAAAAAATATTCAGAAAGCAGATAAGAACTTTAAGATTTAATCTTCTTAGTCCTGAGCAAATAAAGAAACTTGCCTCTGCCAAAATAGTGACTCCTGAACTTTACGATATTGACGGTTTTCCTGTTGATGGTGGGCTGATGGATTTGAGGCTTGGGGCAATAGATCCGGGAGTCAGATGTAGAACATGCGGGAAAAGGGTGAAGGAATGTCCAGGGCATCCTGGATTAATTGAACTTGCCAGACCAATTCTCCATATAAAATATATTCCTCTAATAGAACTTTGTCTTAGAAGTTTTTGTAAAAGTTGCGGAAAGCTTTGTGTTTCTGAAGAAAAGCAGAAAGGTATGAATGCTGCTGAATTGAGAAAGAAATCGAGAGATGCGAAAAAATGTCCGCATGAAGGTATATCTCTTGAAAAAATAAGGCTTGAAAAACCCTCTACTTTCTTTGAAGGAAAGAGAAGAGTTTCTCCGATTGAAATAAGAGAAAGACTTGTGAATATTTCGGATGAAGAATTAAAGAAGATAGGAATTAATGCAAAAACTGCGAGACCCGAATGGGCTGTTATGTCGATTTTGCTAGTTCCGTCTGTTACTGTCAGACCTTCAATTACTTTGGATTCTGGAGAAACAAGTGAAGACGACTTGACTCATAAATTGAGCGATGTTATTAGGGCGAATCAAAGATTGTGGGAAAATCTGAATGCTGGTGCTCCTGAAGTTATTATCGAGGATTTATGGGATTTACTTCAGTATCATATTACAACTCTATACGATAACAATGTAACCAGAATTCCTCCTGCGAGACATCGCTCTGGTCAACCTTTGAAAACAATCACGGAAAGAATTAAAGGGAAGGAAGGAAGAATACGTAATAATCTTGCAGGAAAGAGAGTTAACTACTCCGCGCGAAGCGTGGTTTCTCCAGATCCGTATTTGAAGATAAATGAAATAGGTGTCCCTATTGAAATTGCAAGAGTAATAACTGTTGCAGAATCTGTTACAACTTCTAATCTTGAATTTATGCGGGAGTTGATAAAGAGCGGTGATCAGCATCCCGGAGCTAACAGTATCGTCAGAACAGATGGGAAGAGAAAAAGAGTAACTGCTGACTTAAAAGAGGAAATAATGGCGGAGATTCAGCCAGGTTACAAAGTTGAGAGACATTTGCGTGACGGAGATATAGTTCTTTTTAACAGACATCCTACATTGCATAAACAGGGAATTATGGCTCATTATGTAAAGGTAATTCCTGGAAGAACCTTTAGAATGAATCCGGCTTCTGCGGCGCCTTATAACGCGGACTTTGACGGGGATGAAATGAACATCCATAGTCCACAGACTGAAGAAGCTCTTGCGGAAGCGAAAATTCTTCTTGACATAAACAGCAATATAATCTCTTCTAAGAACAATGTAAATCTTGTTGGAACTGTTGCTGATGCTGTAACTGGAAATTATTTAATTGGAAGAAGGTCTTTCAATAAAGGAGATGCTGATCAACTTCTTTTCCTTTCTGGAATTATTAATAGTAATAAGAAAAAAGAGATAAGCGGTGCGGAAATGTTTTCTCAGGTTATACCGAAAGGTTCGAGCATAAGTATTCCATCAGTTTTGTCCGGAGAAAAGACTTTCGGTGCCGAAGAGGGAGAGATGGTTAAAATAATTGATAAAGAATTTGGCAGAACTGCTTCTGTTGATTCTATAAATAAGGCGTTTGCTCTCGGAACGAGTTATCTTTCAAGAAAGGGATATACGCTTTCTTTGCAAGACCTGAATGTTTCCGAGAAAGTGAGAGAATTAACTGCAGAAATAATTTCCAAGGCAGAGAAGAAAACTCTTGATATAATTGAAGAATATAATTCGGGTAAGCTGGAAGCAGACCCTGGAAAGACTGCGGAAGAGACGAGAGAGATGAGGATACTTCAGATTTTGAACGGAATACGAACTGATGTTAATGAAGTTGTAAAAGAACATTTTCCAACCGACGGAAACGCTGGGCAAATGATTAAATCTGGTAGCAAGGGAAGTTTACTTAACATTACGCAAATGGGTTGTTGTGTTGGACAGCAGTCTCTTTGGAACAAGAGAATTAACTTCGGATATGGCGGAAGAACTTTATCTTTCTTTAAAGATGGAGAACTTGGTTCTGAATCAAAGGGATTTGTAAAGTCGTCTTTCTTTAAAGGACTTAAACCGACAGAGTTTTTCTTTGGAGCGATAACTGGAAGAGACAGCCTGATGGATACTGCGCTTAGAACACCGAAGTCAGGTTATCTGTATAGAAGATTAGTTAGCGCTTTACAGGATTTGAAAGTTGAATACGATGGAACTGTGAGAGATGCGTCCGGAAACATTGTTCAGTTTGCATATGGTGACGATGGAAAAGATGTTTCAAAACTCCATCTTAAGGATGACAAAATTTCTCCTGGAGAAGCCGCGGGTGTTGTTACTGCGCAATCTTTTGGAGAAGCGTCGACTCAGATGGTTTTGAACGTTTTCCACCATGCAGGAGTTGCACAAATGCAGATTACTCAAGGATTACCTCGTATAATTGAAATTCTTGATGCGAGAAAACAACCTTCAACTCCAGTGATGGAAATTTATCCGGACTCTTCGCATAATAATGAAAAGGATGCGAGAATACTTGCTGAAAAAATAAAAGAGGTGAGGTTGAAGGAAGTTGTTTCTGGAATAAATGTTGATTTCGGTAACAAGAAAATTGAACTTGAAATTGATTTGAAAGCAATTAAAAGTACTCATACAAGTTTTGATAAAATTTCTGATTTTCTCAAAGAGAAAAAGCAGAAGATTAATGTTTCTGGAGAAAAAATTACTATAAGCTTACCTGACTTTGAATTTAGAGAGATTTATAAGTTCAAAGAAAAACTCAAGGAGTTTGTTGTTTCCGGAGTAAAGGGAGTTTCTCAAGTCGTTGTTTCTAAAAAAGGAAGGGATTTTGTTATTCTTACCACTGGTTCGAATCTTGCAGAAGTAATTGAGATTAAGGGAGTTAACAGAGATAAAGTTACTTCTAATGATATTCACGATGTGTTCAATGTTTTTGGAGTTGAGGTCGCAAGACAAACTATAATTAATGAAATAAAAAATGTTCTTCAAAGTCAGAGTCTTGATGTTAACGAAAGACATCTTAGTCTTGTTGCTGACGCAATGACTTATTCTGGAACTGTAAAGGGAGTTACGAGAATGGGAATTATTACTGATAAAGCGAGCGTTCTTGCACGAGCTACTTTTGAAACTCCTGACAAGCATTTTGTGAATGCGACAATCAAGGGAACAAAAGATGAACTGAATTCCGTTGTAGAAAATATTTTACTTAATCAACCGATACCAGTAGGAACTGGGTTGCCCGGACTTCTTGTTGAAGTTACCGGACCATTGGCAGGAAAATCAAAGAAAGAGAAAAAGAAAAATGATTGAAGAAAGAAAAAAATTTTACGCCAGGGCACATATTATAGAAAAGGGTTCTGGAAGAAGAATTACTGATTTTGGAAGAGGCGATATTTATAATTCAGTTACAGGCGAAAAAATTTCTGGACCTTATATTTGGTCTGATGCGGTGGAGAAAGCTGAACAACTAAATAGATTTGATAGAGCAATTATGCCTAGAGATGATAAGCGATTAGAGAATAGTTCGGAAGAAGATGAATCTGTTGATGGGCATATTTAATTTTTTATTTTAAAAATGGAGACAAAAATTTATATAGTTGATAAGGAAGGTATTTTGGAGTTTTAATATGGCTGTTATTGATATGAGGGCGATGAGATACATTAATCTTCTTGACAGAGTTTCAAGAGTTAAAACTACTAATTGTTTTATTTATAATAATGTTGTTTTTTTTGCAGTGAGTAAGAATCAGGTTTCAAGGGCTATTGGACCTTCCGCCTCAAATATAAAGAAGCTTCAGGAAAGTTTGGGTGTTAGAGTGAGAGTTATTTCTGAATCGGAAAGCGCGAGAGATGTGAAAAGATTTATTGAAGATGTTGTTACTCCAATAAAGCCAAAAGAAATAGAAATAAAAGATGGAGCTGTTGTAATAACTGCAGGGAACAATCAGAACAAGGCGTCTTTGATAGGAAGAGAAAAGAGGCGCTATGAGGAACTAAAAAGAATTGTAGAGGATAATTTCGGAATGGAACTGAAAATTCTATGATTGACTTTGCTGTTCGCAAAGTTTAAAAACCGATTTAATCAATAATCAAAATG
>CAYXWK010000018.1:0-7885 GCA_964468785.1 Candidatus Woesearchaeota archaeon | reverse complement strand
AAAAATCGGAAAATCAAAACTAGATGGAGAGAAGCAAGTCATCGAAATGGATTTGCAGGAATATTCAGGTGTAGAATTTTTACAGGGCAGTCTGCAAAGCGTTGAAGAACGAATGAAAAAAGCTCAGGAAACTCTTTCAACAATCGGTTCAATAAACATGCGCGCACTGGAAGTATATGATGAAATAAAAGAAGAATACGACAAAGTTAAGGAAAAAACGGACATAATTGAAAAAGAAAAAATAGAAATTCTAAAAATAATCGAAGAAATAGACAAAAAGAAAAAGAAGATTTTCATGAAAACTTTCAATTCAATAAACGAAATATTCCGCGAGAATTTCTCGAGGCTTACGGTAAAAGGAGCCACCGCTTATCTCGAGCCGGAAAACAAGGAAGATTTATTCGAGGGCGGAATAGATATCGTGGTAAAAATGGGAAAAGGAAAATATTTTGATGTGCATTCTCTTTCTGGAGGGGAGCAAACTCTCGTCGCTCTTTCTTTGCTCTTTGCTATTCAGGAATATAAGCCATACCATTTCTATATTCTCGACGAAGTGGATGCGGCTCTGGACAAAAGAAATTCGGAAAAACTGGCTTCACTTTTACAGCGTTTCATAAAATCTGGGCAATATATAATTGTAACTCACAACGACGCAATAATTCTTGACTCCGATGTTCTGTACGGAATATCTATGCACGAAGGAGTTTCCAAAGTTCTTAGTCTTAAAATGAAGAACTAAGAAAGTATTTTAAATGATAAATGCCAATATCCTTTATGAAAAGAGGAATTTTATTAGCGTCTCTGTTAATTTCCTGTATCCTAATCGCCACCTCTTCTGCACAAACAGGTTCAAATTGTGTTCTTGATGCAGAACTAATAAATCAGGACCCTTATCCTGCAATTCCAGGCGACTATGTTAAACTGGTATTTCAGCTGAACGGAATAAGTAATCCAAATTGCGGAACTGTCGAGTTTGAAATAATGGAGCAATTTCCATTCTCTCTCGACCCTGAATCTTCTTCAAAGAGAACAATTCAATCTGGAACTTATGCAAGAAATTATCAGTCTTCCGCAATATTTCCTTATCAGGTGAGAGTTAGCGAAGAAGCTCTCGACGGAGAAAATCTTATAGAAGTGATTTATTCAACTCAAAAGTCTTTGGGAATTATTAAAGAGTTTTCAATTAATGTTAAAGATGTCCGCGCAGATTTTGAAATATCTGTAAAAGATTATAACAAGGAAAGAAATCAGCTCACTTTCGAAATACTTAATGTAAGAAAAAATGACGTAGAGGCGCTGGTCGTTGAAATTCCAAAACAAAATAACATCGTGGTAAAAAATTCAAATCGGGTGATAGTCGGAACTCTTGACGCAAATGAGGCAACAACATTCTCTTTTGAATCGACGCCTTCTGACGGAGAAATAATAATCAACTTATTTTATACCGACGCTGCAAACATTAGAAGAGAATTAAAGAAATCAATATTTTTCGATTCTGATTATTTTGTCGGGAGGATCGCAGATCAAAAGAAAACTTCTACATGGATTTATTTTCTGATTATAGTTGTAGTATTGGTTGTCGCTCTAAAAGTAAATTCGGCAATTAAAAAAAAGAAGAGAGAACGGATTAGAAAGCTCGACCTCCTATCCCAGTCCAAAACGCGTAAATAAATGAAAAAAGAAACTGCAACCTTTGCGATGGGTTGTTTTTGGTCACCTGATTTATTATTTTCTAAAGTTCGAGGAGTTTTGAAAACAGAGGTCGGTTATATTGGCGGAGACGAAAATAATTTTCCAAATCCTACTTACGAACAAGTCTGCTCCGGAAAGACAAATTACGCAGAATCTGTTCAGATAACTTTTGATTCCGATAAAATATCTTACGCAGAATTACTTGAAATCTTCTGGAAAAATCACAATCCTTCAACTCCAAACAGGCAAGGAGCAGATATCGGAAGTCAATATCGTTCGGCAATTTTCTGGCACTCTCAAAAACAAAAAGAAGTCGCTCTAAAAACACTGGCAAAACATCAAAAATCTTTCAGTAAAAAAATAGTCACAGAAATAACAAAAGCAAAAACTTTCTTTCCGGCAGAAGAATATCATCAAAAGTATCTTTCAAAGCGCGGAAAAGAAAGTTGTTAGTTCTCTCGAAGAGTCAAAGAGATTTATTCCAATAATTACAAAGTGGTAACATGGCAAAAAGTTTATATACCCACAGATTATAAGAAAAAGATGGAAGAACAATCCAGAAAGATTCTAAAACCAAAGGTAGTTTATAGAAAAGTTATACCAAGAGCTAACGCAATAGTGGGAGGATTCGCAGGTTTAATAATTCTCATCGGAATAATTGAAAGCTGGGTTTTCTTTAAATTATCATTGTTTGAAGTTCTTCTGGTTTCACTCGTTCTCATATTATTCTATACGATTTTGCTTTTCTTCCTTTTACAACCAAAACTTGTGAAGATTATACGCAAAAGAGAGGTTGTAGAAAACGGAAATTCTGATTCAATGTCGAAACAAATAGCGAAAGAAATTGTTTCCCGCCCTGTCGTCGTTAATGTTAATAATCAGACAACAACGGAAACAAAAAGAAAAAGAGGAAGACCAAAAAAGAAATCTTCCGCTAAAAAAAGATAGGTTTATATTTGCAGAAATTTAATTTGATAGATGAAAAGAAGAGGAGTTAGCGGAGTTGTTACGAGTGTTCTTCTTGTTCTTCTCGCAGTCGCTGCCGGAGGAATTATGTGGGCGGCAATCCGTGGACCGCTCGCAGAATCCGGAAAAAGCATAACTTCTCAAACCGATGAGTTAATCCTCAACATAACAAACACAATGCCTTTATCCGGACCAGGAAATCCAATAATCTGCTATGAACATTCAGATTGCGGGCATCAGGTTGCAAGCGGAGATTTCTGTATAGAAAAAAACGTCTATTACAACACAACTTCTGGCTCGTGTCAAAATCCCGGAACTACAGAAAGTCAATGCATTTACGAAACTCAAAACACAGTTCTAAAAGCTCAGTGCTCAAATGAGTGTTCAAACGGAGAGTGCGTAGGTGAAAATCCGATAGAAAATAATACTTATTATGCATCAAATAATGGCGCCGGCAACGGACAATCATCATTAACGCCATTTATGATTTCTGATTTCTGGGAATTAGCGCAACCGGGATACACCTTAATTCTTCTCGATGGGGAATATAAGGGGAAGAATAATATGATTCATCCTCCAGCAAGTCTTTCAGGAAATTCCGTAAATAGGATTACAATAAAGGCTCAAAATGATGGACAGGTATACATAAACGGAGAAGGAGTTCGTGCCCCAGTTATTTTTGAGGGTTCATCAGAAATTCCTCCCTCAAACAATTATTTCACTCTTGAAGGTTTCAACGCCTACAACAGCAATTCAAATGTAATAAAAATAACAGGAACAAATAATATCTTAAAAAGAGTAGTCGCGTGGGATGCGAGCATTACTGGCAATTCAAAAGTTATCGGAGTCCATTACGCAAGCGACATATTAATAGAGGATTCCGCCGGCTTCGGAACCGGAAGAAAAATAATGGACAATTCTGCTGGTGGAAACAACATCACCTGGAGAAGAAATTGGGGAAGATGGGACGGCTCAATAGTCGACGGAAACAAACAGGTTTTTACGCAATACTATAATAATTTCAATAATATCTTCGAAAACAACATCGGAACTTTCGCAGGAATGAAGATGCCTGAAAATTATTCTGTAATGAATCACAACACTCAACTGCCAATTTCTTTTTCAGACGGAACTCCTTGGGAAGCAACTAACTATGCAGTTGTGTCTCCAATCGGAGTTTTCGGTTATGACCATTCTCCTCCCGGACAAAAAGATGTAAATCTCAAAGTTTACGGAAACATAGCTTACAGTCAGAACGGAGACAGAGTCGCACCCGGGAGCCTTTTCAGCATCGGACTCGCAAATCAAATTGACTACAAAGATAATGTGGCGTATATCGGAGGAGAAAATATACAGAGTTCAATAAGAGAATTTTCAGGATGTCAGGGAGTATCATCATTATCTTGTTGGAATGAAGTTACACATCAAAACAGAAAACCTTTTTCGTTCTTTCAATACCTAATTGAAACTGGAGATAATCCAGTTGTTTCCCTCAATGCAAGAAATCTCACAGGAATAAGAAGTTCTGATTTTTTCGTTGGAAATTCAATCATAGGCACTCAATGGAACGTCCAAAACCACATAATCGGAACAGCGGAGGAAATCTATGGTTCTGGAGAAAGTATTTTCAACAGCAACGGAAAAGGTGCAGAAGTATGTTATAAATATGTCAATGGAATTTTAACTAATGAGCCACTTTGGCCCTGGCCGATGGAAGAAAGAATTTATTATGCAACTCAAAATACCACAGGCGAACCTGTAAATGTAACTCAAACAATGATAAACTTATTCGGACAGATTCCGTCAAATTGTCTGAAAAATTAAAGGTAAAACTTAAAAAGCCTCTTTATTATTGAGACTGACTTTAGCATGGCTGTAAAAGAAACAAGTCTCGAAAAAATTAATCGACTAACAAGCACACAAAAGAACATTAGAAATGTAGCAACGTCTGCCCATATCCACCACGGGAAAACTGCTTTCACAGATAATCTTCTCGCAGCTGCCGGAATGATGGCTGCAAAAAACGCAGGAGATTTAGATGGCGGAATGGCTACATGGCAACACGCAGATGAACAGGAAAGGCTTATGACAGTCGATGCTGCAAACGTTTCTATGGGGCATTCTTATCTCGGAGAAGAGTATCTAATCAATCTTATAGACACTCCAGGGCACGTCGACTTTGGAGGAAATGTAACAAGAGCTATGAGAGCAATTGACGGAACTTTCGTTTTGATTTGCGCAGTTGAAGGAATAATGCCTCAGACAGAAACCGTCTTAAAACAAGCACTAAGAGAAAGAGTAAAACCAGTTCTTTTCATAAACAAAGTTGACAGATTAATCAAAGAATTAAAACTAGGTCCGCAGGAAATTCAGGCACGTTTTCTAAAATTAATTAGTGACTTTAATAATTTAATAATGCAAATTGCTGAACCTGAATACAAAGAAAAATGGAAGGTCAACGTCCAAGATGGGAGTGTTGCTTTCGGAAGTGCAAGAGAAAACTGGGCTCTGTCAGTTCCGTTCATGCAGAAAAAAGGAGTTTCGTTCAAAGACATAATCGACGCTTACGGGAAAGACGAGGAGGAAAGAAAAGCGTGGTTCTGGGAAAAAGCACCCCTTTTCGAAGTAGTTCTCGATATGGCGGTAAAACATCTCCCAAATCCTCTTGAGGCGCAAAGGTACAGAATACCGAAAATCTGGCAGGGAGATATAGACAGCAAATTCGGTCAGGAATTAATGGACTGCAAGAAAGACGGAGAAGTTGCGTTCGTCGTAACAAACATAATAATAGACCAGCGTTCTGGAAAAGAAATAGCTGCAGGAAGATTATACAGCGGAACGATTGTGAACGGAAGCGATGTTTATGCAAACAATGCTGGAAAAAAATACAGAGTGCAACAAGTTCTAGTTTACAATGGAATAAAACCGGAACAACTTGATAGCGTTCCGGCAGGAAATGTTCTTGCACTCGTAGGTCCCACAGTAGAAGTCGGAGAAACGCTGACTCTCGAGCCACAAACTCCCTTCGAAGAAATAAAACACATTTTCCAACCAGTCATCACAAAATCCATTGAAGTAGTTCGCTCAGCAGACCTTCCAAAGCTCATCGAAGTTTTAAGAAGAGTTGCAAAGGAAGACCCCTCTCTCAAAATAGAAATCAACGAAGAAACCGGAGAAAACCTAATGTCCGGAATGGGAGAACTTCACCTTGAAATAATTGAAGGAAGAATAAAAAACGAAAAGGGGCTCGAAGTAAAAATGGGTTCTCCGATTGTCGTTTACCGTGAATCAGTTGCAAAAAAAAGTCCGATTGTTGAAGTAAGAACTCCTAACGGACACAACATTTTATTCTTCAGCATTGAACCCCTCGAGGAAGAAGTTTATTCCGCAATTGAAAGAGGAGATTTATCAGAAGGAAAAATCAGAAAAAAGGCGGAAGAAGTTTGGAAAAAACTTTCTGAACTCGGAATAAGCAATGAAGAAGCTCGTCAGTATAAAGAAATTTACAAAGGAAATGTATTCGAGGACAGAACACGAGGTATAGTTCTTCTTGGAGAAGTAATAGAATCTATTCTCGACGGCTGGAGACTTGTAGTTGACGGAGGACCTTTGGCAAAGGAGCCCCTCATGAAATCAAAATTGATTCTGCACGACGCCAAACTTCACGTCGACCACATGCATCGTGGCCCTGCACAAATTTATCCAGTAGTCAGGGCAGGAGTCTACGAATCAATGAAATCGGGAGGTGCTTCAATGTTAGAACCAGTCCAAACTCACGTTATAGAAGTTCCGGTAGACTTTATGGGTTCAATAACTCAATTAGTTGGTAGCAAGAGAGGAGTTCTTCTCGACGTCGAACATAAAGGAAACGATGTTCTGATTAAAGCAAAAATTCCTGTTGCTGAAATGATTGGATGGAGCAATGACCTGCGCTCGGCAACCGAAGGAAGAGGAGTTTCTTCTTTACTCGACCAGGCTTTCCAGAAACTTCCGAACGAACTTCAGGCAAACGTAGTGAAAAAAATCAGAGACCGAAAAGGTCTTGCTGAAAATCAATAATCGAAAAATTTATTTATTTTAGATTACTTAAGTATTATGCGTTGCGAAGAATTTGAACTGGAAGATTGTGTAATTTCTATCGAAAGAGCAAGACGTATCTCAAACCATATTGGTGTGCGCCGAGGAAATAAAGACATTTCTTCTGTTGAATACGTCGCCCATATAGAAAATTGCTGTAAACACAAAAAAGAATTCTACAACTTTCTTACAAGAGGAAAAGACCGAAAGATAGAGTTGAAATACAAAGAAATTAGGCGGGAATTGGAAGAATTTGAAAGAGGAGAAAGATAACAAAATGGTTTTAAACTCTCTTAGTTTCTAATTCTGAGCTCGTATAGTCTAGCGGTCAATGACACCGCCCTCTCGAATTCCAAACGCGAAAGCGCGAGGAGCAGAATTGCCGGGAGATAAATCGTTGAGATGATTCTCCCAGCTCATCTTTGAGCAGGCACTAACAAAGTGCCGTCGCGTTTCCGCAGCCTTTCGGTTTGTGGCGCCGGGATGAAAGTCTCGTGCGTGTGACGGCATGGAGAACGGCGGAAGCCCGGGTTCGAGTCCCGGTACGAGCATTTCCCGTAAGAAAAAATTAAAAAGGCAAATCACGAGATAACTAAAATGAAGAGGGGCGTTAATGGAAAGAACAAGACATCAGAGATGTTCATTACAGGTCTGGCGGTCGTTAGCATAGCAGGTTTCATCGGAATAATTTCTAAATCAATTTTCAATTTTGAACTAGACACTTACGTAAACGCGACTTTTATGCTGGTAGTAGGAATTGCACTTCTTATCGACGCCGATTTCAAAACTCTAAGGACATTAAAATACGGCGTGACTCCAAAAAATTTCTCTCATCTGACTCTGGCAGTAATCGGAACCATAGCAGTGATAGCCGGAATTTTCACAATCCCCCAGATATCAATAGACCATTTTCTTTTCCAGTCAACAAAAGGAATAATCAGTATAATTGCAATAATTGTAATTGTTGTTCAGACTTGGTTTACAAGGACTAAATAAAAATCTTTACCAATAAAGCAAAATCAAAAAACAGGAAAACATAAAACAAGGTTCTGTCTATTTTTCCTCCGGAGACTATCGGACCGTTGGAAACTTTCCTAGAAAATGGCCAGAAAGGTTGAATTCCATCTTTAGAAAAAGAGTTTAAAGTTAA
>CAYXWK010000017.1:0-8062 GCA_964468785.1 Candidatus Woesearchaeota archaeon | reverse complement strand
GCCCAAATTAAATCAGTCGGAAGAGTGTTCCCTCCAACAACAAAAACATTCGCTCCTAAGATGACTGGAATCGACATAAGAAAAGAAAATTTTAAAGAACCTTTCTCATCAAGTCCTGCAAGTAAGCCACTGGCAACAGTAATTCCGCTTCTCGATACTCCAGGAAAAAGAGAAAAAACCTGAGCTATTCCGACAGCCAACGCGCCCTTCCAACCAAAACTTCTTTCACCTCCAATCAAACTACTGGGCAAAGAAGCAATTATTAAAACAATCCCTGTGACTGCAAAACCTCCTGCAACAACAAAAAGGTCAGAAAAAGCAAAATCAAAAACACTTCTAAAAAAGTAACCTACAAAAACTGCAGGAAGAGTGGCAATCAAAACATAAATTCCTAACTTCCCATTATCGCTTTCAAAATTACCAGTCAGCAAATCTCTCGCAATATCAACAATATCTTTTCCAAAATAAACAAAAACAGCAGCCAAAGTTCCAAGATGCAACACAACATCAAACTCAAGCCCTCCTTTAAAACCAAGAATTTTCTCAGCAAGAACTAAATGTCCTGAACTGGAGACTGGAAACCACTCAGTTACTCCCTGAACTATTGCAATCAAAATCGCGGCGACAAGCTCGCTTACCATAAATAGAGTCCATAAACTTCCTTAATAAATTTAATTAAAAAAAGAAAGAAGAAAAAATTAATCTTCGAAAGTTAAATCAATTTCGTATTCTCCAACTTCCCCGTTCAGATAACCGGCTTGCTCAAAACCGACTTCATCACGGCAGTTCCAGCAAAGTGACTGCATGGCAAGAGTCCTCGCTCTAAATCCTGCAGAAGACTTTTCAACCGGAAACTCTTTCCGTAGTTGTTCCTGCGCCTGCAGGTCATACCAAAGGTCAAAAACGGCATTACACCGCTGACATTTAACCGGCAGGACGCACCTCTCCTGTTTCATAGCCAAAATAAACAACGCTTTATTAAATATATATAATGCACAACAACAATTACTTTTCCAAGCAACAGATTTTATATAACAAATACCTTTAAAGAAACAAACACAACACTTTTATACCGATTCCCTAAAAAGAGACAACCCAATATGTTGAATAAAAACAGAGAGATTTCTGCCATCTCAATAAATTTATTAATTCTCCATTGTAAAAAATAAAATGGATTACAAAAAATTAGGACTGAAAGCAGGACTTGAAATTCACCAACAGCTCGAAACAGGAAAATTATTCTCCAGAACCCCTTCCTTTTTGAGAAAAGACGAACCGCATTACAAAGTAACACGAAAACTCCACAAAATCGCGGGCGAAACAGGAGAAATCGACGCTGCAGTTGAATACGAATCATCATTAGACAAAGAATTTGTTTACGAAGGATACAATGACACAATTTCGCTAATAGAACTGGACGAATCACCTCCAAATAAAATAGACGGGGAAGCTCTCGAAGAAGCGATAAAAATTGCACTCCTTCTAAATTGCGAAGTTTATCAAACCTCTCAAATAATGAGAAAAATCGTAATCGACGGTTCAAACACCTCGGGTTTTCAGAGAACAGTTTTAATCGGACACGACGGATTCGTAGAAACCTCGTTCGGAAAAGTCCCGATAGAAACAATTGCGCTCGAAGAAGATTCGGCAAGAAAAATTTCAAAAAACGAAAAACAGTCAATTTACAGATTGGACAGATTAGGAATTCCGCTTGTTGAAATAACTACCTCTCCTGCAATGTCAACTCCCGAACAAGTAAAAGAAACCGCATTAAAATTAGGGGAAATTCTTCGGGCGTGTAAAGTCAAAAGAGGAATTGGAACAATCCGCCAGGACTTAAACATTTCAATAAAAGGACACGACAAAGTTGAAATTAAAGGATTCCAGGAACCAAAAACAATGATTCAGACAATTGACTTTGAAATAGAAAGACAGATGAATGAAATAAAAAATAAGAAAAAATCCGGCGAAGTCCGTAAAGCACTTCCTGATGGAAAAACAGAGTTTTTGCGCCCTCTTCCGGGAAAAGACAGAATGTATCCTGAAACCGATTTACCACTTCTTAAAATTTCCCGCGACAAAATAAACGATGTAAAGAAAAAACTTCCAAAACTAAAAGAAGAAATCCGCGCCGAACTAAAAAGAAAAGGAGTTTCTCCAGAACTAATAAATCCAACACTTGAAAATCTGGAAGAATTTGAAGCCCTCGCAAAATTATCTCAAAACTCAAATCTCATCGCAAAAATGATAACTATTTGGAGAAGAGAAATATCTTCAAAAACAAAAAAATCACACGAAGAAATAAAAAAAGTCCTCTCAGAATCTGTGCTTGAAAAAATTCTCGAGTCCTTGCATGAAAAAAATATTCTGGAAAATGATGTTAAAAAGATAATGGAGAAAATAGTTTCAGGAGAAAAAGTTTCTGATGCTTTGAAAATCGAGAAAGTCTCAGACGATGAAATCGCTGAAGAAATTGCAAAAATTGTCAAAGAGAAACCGGGACTTAGACCAAATGCGTATATGGGTTTGGTTATGCAAAAATTCAAGGGAAAGTTAGACGCGAAGAAAGCCATGGAAATCATCAATAATATTTTTAAGTAGATATTTTTTTAAACCCCTAACTTTGTTTAATCAATATGGGGGCAATAATAAAATCTGTCGGAATCTACTCGCCTGAAAGAATACTTACAAATTATGACTTGGAAAAAATTTTAGCGGCTTCAGGAAGCGAAACTTCCAATAAATGGATTATCGAAAGAACTGGGATAACAAAAAGAAAAATCGCCAGAACAGACGAATCCCCAGAAACAATGGCTGTCGCCGCTGCAAGAGATGCTTTAGATAGATTAACAGAAGACATTCCTCCAATTCAGCACATACTGATTGCAACAAATACTGGCGAAAGAAGATTTCCAAGTCAGCAAGGATTTGTTCAAAAGGAATTAATAAAAAGTCATCCAAAAATGATAGACTTAAATTCTTCTGGTTCAGATGCTTACACAGGTTGCGCAGGAAAAAACGTCAGTTTAATGTATGCCGACGCTCTGACACAATCAGGTTTTTTTAAAACAGTTCTCGTAGTAGGTACAGAAAAACTTTCCTCAATTGTAGATTATTCCGATAGAGGAACTTGCGTATTGTTTGGCGACGGTGCCAGCGCATATATTGTAACAAGAAATGCCGGCTCAGGAGGATTTCTCGGACACATGGTTCGTGGAAACGGAATAGACAGAGAAATGATAACTTGCGAAGAAAACGCTGAAAAAGTTACGTTCGAAGAAGCGGAAAGAGCAGTCAGAGAAGAAAGAGCGCCAGTCAAATCTCGCGGGAGAGTTATGTTAATGGATGGGCGAGGAGTTTTCAAATATGTGGTAAATGAATGGAAAGAACTGATAAGCGGATTCAGTAAAAACAAAAAACTAAATCCTTACGGAGTTCCGTTTGAAAAAGTAACTGCAATAAGTCCACACTTGGCAAATCTAAGAATGCTGACTGCTCTCGATGAAAAAAACCCAGGGTTTTTAAAAAAATGCGAACTTAACGGAAATGGAGAAAACGAACATTTTTGTAACACTTCTACCGCCTCTCAGGGAAGGAGAGATAGATTGTTTTTGGAAAGAGCAAAATCAGGAGACACTTTGCTAAATTTCGGCTACGGCGCTGGATTGATTTCATGCGCCAATTTCTATGAAATGCCCTGACAAAAACAATTAAAAACTAGCCCCATTTTTGTTTAATATGTTTAGAACACATACATGTGGCGAGCTAAGAAAATCTGAAGTAGGAAAAAAAGTAACCTTGGCTGGTTGGGTTGACACAATTCGTTCAGTCGGAAGCAAATTAACTTTCTTAGATTTAAGAGACAGATATGGAAAAACTCAAATTATAATAAAAGGAAAAGCGGAATTGAAACAAGAATATTGCGTGCAAATTACGGGAAACGTCGTAGAAAGAAAAGACAAAAACAAGAATATCCCCACAGGAGATATTGAAATTTCAGCTGAAGACGTAAAAATTTTGAGCGAGTGTTTGCCTTTACCATTCAATTTAACCGACAAAAATATTGACGAGGAAGTGAGAATGAAATGGCGTTATCTTGATTTGCGTTCCGAAAAAATGCAAAGAAATATTTTTCTCAGACACAAAATAATAAAGAAAATTCATTCTTTTCTCGACAAGGAAGAATTTCTTGAAATAGCTACCCCTATGCTGACTAAATCTTCTCCGGAAGGCGCAAGAGATTTTATAGTTCCCTCAAGAATTCATCCCGGCAAATTTTACGCACTGCCACAATCTCCGCAACAATACAAACAACTTTTAATGGTCGGCGGAGTTGACAAATATTACCAAATCGCTGCATGTTTTAGAGACGAAGACGCCCGCGCAGACCGCTCACCAGGAGAATTTTACCAATTAGATATGGAAATGTCTTTCGTAAATCAGGAAGATATTCTAAACGTCACGGAAAAATTATTTCTTGAAATAATCAAAGAAATTCTGCCTGAAAAAAAATTGACTTTTGATAAATTTCCAAGATTGACTTACGATGAAGTTGTTAAAAAATACGGCACTGACAAACCAGATTTGAGAAGAAATAAAGACGACCCGAACGAGTTGGCGTTTTGTTGGATTATTGATTTTCCGTTATTTGAAGAAGAAATGGAAAATGGACATTACGCTCCAAAGCACCACATGTTCACTATGCCTAAAGAAGAGCATTGGAAATATCTCAACAAGAAAGAAGCGCACAAAGCTAAATCATATCAACACGATTTAGTTTTAAACGGATATGAAATTGGCGGAGGTTCAGTAAGAATTCACAAAGCAGACATTCAGGAAAAGATTTTTGACTTGATAGGATTCGACGATAAAGATAAAAAATATTTTGAGCATATGTTAACTGCGTTTAAGTACGGAGTTCCACCGCACGGAGGAATCGCACCTGGAATAGACAGAGCAGTTATGGTCATGATTGGTGAACAAAATCTAAGAGAAGTTATGGCGTTCCCAAAAAATAAAGCGGCGCAGGATTTGGTTATGGGAGCACCTTCAGATGTCAAACCTGAGCAGTTAAAGGATGTCCATATAAAATTAGACGAGAAGAAAAAATGACAATCAAATCAATGTCAATTCAAGAAGCAATAAAGAAAGGTTCGGGAAAAGTAGCTGTGCGCGGTTGGATTCATCGTGAGCGCGGAAGCAATAAAATGAAATTTATCGTTTTGAGAGATTCCTCGAATATAATTCAATGCGTTTTGAAGAAAGAAGATTTTGAAAGCCGATGGGAAAAAATTGACAAACTTCAAGTCGAATCTTCGATAGAAATTGAGGGAACGATTAAAGAAGACAAAAGGGCTCCGACAGGTTTTGAAGTTCAAGTAGAAGAAATTAAAATAATTGGCGAGAGCAACGAGTTTCCAATAAACAAAGATTTGAACGAAGAGCTTCTCGGAGACAGAAGACATCTCTGGTTACGTTCAAGAAAGATGATTGCGATAATGAAAATCCGCGATACCGTCCTTGAGGCGTTGAGAGAACATTGGAGAAACAAAGGTTTTTATGAGTATCATTCCCCGACTTTGTTAGGTATGCAGGCAGAAGGCGGTTCAACTTTATTCGAAGTAAAATATTTTGACAAACCACTTTACCTTTCACAAACTTGGCAACTTCACGCAGAAGCGGGAGTTTTGGCGCTTGAGAAAATTTTCACAATACAGCCTTCTTTCCGAGCAGAAAAGTCAAAGACTTCAAGACATCTCACAGAGTACTGGCACGCAGAAATGGAAGTTGCCTGGCAAGAGTTTAGTTATTTACAAGACGACGCAGAAGAAACGATAAAACACGTTATAAAAAGAGTCTTAGAAAAAAACAAAGCAGAGTTAGAAATTTTAGGAAGAGATATTAAAAAATTAGAACCCGTCGTAAAGAAAAAGTTTCCGAGAATGACTTACACAGAAGCTCTTAAAATTCTGAAAGAAAAAGCAAATATGAAAGTTCCGTGGGGAAAAGATTTACGGACGATTGAAGAAGATAAACTATCCGAGATGTTTGACACACCGATTATTGTTACGCATTATCCGAAAGCTGTTAAAGCGTTTTACATGAAAGAAGCAGAAGAACATCCGAAAGAAGGAAAAGTAGTTTTAGGTTTTGATATGATTGGACCAGAAGGGTACGGTGAACTTATAGGTTCTTCACAAAGAGAAGAATCAATTGAAAAGCTTAAGAAAAACTTAATAGCGCAAGGAGAAGACCCGAAAAAATATGAATTTTATTTTGACACGAGAAGATACGGCGGAGTTCCGCACGGCGGTTACGGACTCGCAGTTGAAAGAGGCATATCCTGGATTTGCAAACTAAATACAATAAAAGACGCAATCGCTTTCCCAAGAACAATGACGAGATACTATCCTTAAAATGGAAAAATTAGTTGAACCAAGAATAGAATTTATTCAGAAGTTATTTCCCGGCAGAAAAGGAGAATACATCTGTAATGTTTTGACTGAAGATGAACTTTTTGTGATTGAATCAACTCCCTCTTTGAACAGCGAAGATATTTTGATTCTTGCACGCGCAAAAAGATTTTACGAAAAAAAATGGCTACACGAAGAATACAATCGTCTGGAAATTTTGGACAGACACCACTACAATTCAAATCAAATACCTTGGATGAAGCGCGGAGCTGAACTCGTGAAAGAAAAAGTCGGACACGAACCGACTCCGCACGAACTTTATTTAGATTACGAAGAACACCACAACGGAATAAGATTCAGATATTTTTACGCAAAGAAATTTCCTGACAAAGTCAGATTTAGATAAAATTTAATTAACACCAATACATCAAAAAGATTAAAAAGCCAACAGGTTCTAAATTGCAATGGCAAAGAAAAAAGAAGAAGGTGTGTCACTTGACGACGCTTTTGCTGATGACGAGGGAATAGAATATGCCAAAACCAAACCAAAGAAAACAATTCAAAAAATATCTAAATCAGAACAAATAGACGAATCTGTTGAAATAAAAATAAAATCATCTAAGCCAATAGAAAAAATAAAAAAAGGCGACAAAATAAAGATTGATTCCTTAACATTGGAAGTTGACGCACACGTTCTTTTAATGGACCACGGAACAACAAAAGAAATGGCTATCGAATTGTTCGACCCTAAAACCGATAAAGATTATCAGATAAGATACTTCGACGACCAAGTAAACCGGACTCTTGAGTTTTACGAGCTCGAAGAAATCATCTACAACAAAGTCCCGTTTGAAAAAATAGAGTGGTAAGCAAACATTTATAAGTCAATTCTCCAAAAAATTTTATGGTAAAGTTACTAATTGCAGGAGACATTCACGATGATATAGAAGCGTTTGCAAAATTTGCAGATTATGCTCAGTCCCACGCGCCAGACAAGATATTATTTCTTGGAGATTTTAGTCTTAGACCTTATACAAAAAAGTCATTAATTGACTTGATTGAAAGTCCCAGAAAACAAGAAGACGTTCATAATTTTATCAGAGAAAAAAGAGTTCATAACGGGAAGATAATTAGCGAAATGAAAGAAATTTTAGATAACACTGGAATAGACTATCTTGTAATCCCGGGAAACTACGACCCGGAATTAGAGAGTTTCGGCGAAAGAAATTTGAACAGAAGAACTGATTTAGTGGGAGAAGCAAAAATTGTTGGTTACGGCAGTGCAGATGCTTTTCCAAGACAAATTCAGCCACTTGTCCAGTTGGGAGAAATAGCAAAATTTAACCATGGTGAACTTTATACATTATTGAAAGAAAACAACCCATCAATACTTATGTTGCACAATCCCCCGCAGGGTTTTTGCGACAATATGTTCAACGGACAAAACGCTGGAACTACGGCGGTGACTAAATACATTTTGGAAAATAATCCTAAATTAGTTTTAGCAGGACACATTCACGAAGCAGGCCCTCTTGGAAATAATCCGCAGAGAGTTAGAGGACTTTCCGCTTACAAAGAAACTTTAGTAGTTAATCCGGGAAACTTGGGCAGGTTTGAATTATTAAATGAAGATTTGTCAACTGCTATGA
>CAYXWK010000016.1:3581-8171 GCA_964468785.1 Candidatus Woesearchaeota archaeon | reverse complement strand
TCCATGCCTCTATAGCTCAGTCGGTTAGAGCGCAACATTGGTAATGTTGAGGTCCCGCGTTCAAGTCGCGGTAGAGGCTTTGTGTTTTGAGTGAGAAAATGGATATAGAAGAGATAAAGAAAAAAATCGATGAAAGTGTAAGGTTGCTGGTTGAGAAAGATTCCGATTTGTTTAGAGGTAGAGGAGAAGGAAATTATGAAGTAACTATAAGTTGCAAATTAGCACAATATTTCTCGAAAGAATTTGATGGATTTGATGTTGATTGTGAATATGATAAGCAAGGTGAAGATATTAAGAGAGAATCAAGTGGTAAAAGAATTAGACCGGATATTTTGGTGCACAAGAGAGGAACTAATGATTTTAATTTAGTTGTTTTAGAGATGAAGACAAAGAAGGAAGGGGTTTTGGAAAAAGACATTAATAGGCTTAAGGAGATGACTGACCAAAGAGGAGAACATAAGTACAAATTAGGTGTCTTTATTAGATACGAGAGAGATTCCAATAGTCTGATAGTTAGGTATTTTGCTAATGCGGAACAGTGCGGGAGAAAAATCTACAAAGTTTTATAAAGAAAAAAACTCATTTTTAGAGATTGCAAAAAAATAGATTCAATGATTGAGTGACCATGGTAAAAAAAGTAGAAAAGAAAGAAAACTGGTTTGCCAAAAATCCTATCGTGGGTAGTATTCTTGGAGTTATTGTTTTCTTTTTTATTATCAGTCTGTTTGTGTCCAACACTCAAGATTCCGAGATTAATTCAAAAACCAAAACAAATAGTAAGTCTAATTTTGAAACAAGCACGAGTTTGCTGGAATCTTCAAAATCGATTTTTTCTTCCGAAGATAATTATTTAGGTTGGACAAATGAGGAACTCCAGAGTTTTAATTACTGTTCTTGTAGCCTTGCCAGTATTGAGGGACAAATAGAATGTGTTACTTCTCGGCAATATTGCGAGAAAGGATACGGGGACTCTTGCCTAACCTATAGGAGATTCGCTAAATATAAAATAAAAGGCTCGTGTGAAAACAGGAATTTAGAATATCAAAACGTTAGCGAATGTTTTGTGGGGGAGTGGGACTGTATAAGTCAGGTTGCACAGAACACTAAGAATTTACAGCTCTGCAAATCTTTGCCAGTGAAAGAGATGGATTTGTATCATCAAGGACATTGCATTTACCAACTGGCTAAAACTCTGGACGATTTGGCATTATGCTCAGAAATAGAAGACGAATTTAACGAGAAAGCATGTAATGGATTTTTTGAATTACAAGAGAAAAAATCTCAAGGGCTTGATTCTCCACTTGACAAAGGAGATGGAAGCAATATTCCTGAATTTATTAAAGCACACATAACTGGAGTAAGAGAAATAAATTTCTGGGCGAAGAATTTTGAAATTGTCGATTACGAATATCTTGCGAAAAGAGCAGAATACTACGACATTATGACAATAAAGACTACAGATGGAGAGGTTAAAGAAATAATCTTAGATGTGCCTTCTGTCCAAGTCATGTTTGATAACAAGATAGCTTGCCAATCAAACCCTTCATGTGGCGATTTTACGTGGATAGTTCAATATACTGCCAAGGTGTGGGAAGAATTTGAAACGGTAAAATTTTATTGTCCATCCAACTTAATAAAATGCGAAGAGCTGAGGAAAAAATATGGTGATTAAGAAAATAAACGAATCAGAGTTCAATCCAAAATTACACGTGAAAGAATACAAACGTAAGTGTCGACAGTGCGGGAAGATTTGGCATTCGCTGGCGTCGAGAGAAGAGAGAGTAAAGAGCGACATCTTTGCAAATGCGTGCGCTACTGCTGGATTTTGTGGAAATCCAAGTGCTATGGCTCAAACCTCTCGAAATGCTAACGCGCAACGAAACGAACTTGAAAGATTGAAGTCTTGTCCAAAATGCGGTTCACAAAATTACAAAGAGGAAGTTGTGATTTATTCAAAAGATGAAGAGGAAGAAGTAAGAGAAACTTTTTGGGAATGCGAAAAATGTGGAAAAAATTTCAAAAATAAAAAAACTGCCGAGACACATGAAAAAGGTTGCAGGAAAAGGAAATAATTTCTTTGTAAAATTTAGTGTTTTTCTCATAAAGGAAATCTGGAAAAAAAGAATCGGTGAGAAATACTGCAAAAGGAAAAATATTATTTGCAGATTTTACCCAACTTGCTCTACCTACGCAATTCTCTCTTTACAAAAACACGGATTCTTTAAAGGAATGATTATATCCTACAAAAGAATAAAAAGATGCACGCCCTGCAACACAGAAAGTTGCATAAACTATCCATAAAAAAGAGAAAACAAAATCTACGGAGAATCAAGTGCATTGATTAAACCGATTCGGTAATTTGCCTCTGGTCCGGTCGTCGAGGCGGTAACTTTCGCTCCTTTGACTCCTACTCCAGGTATATAATCATAAACTACGATAACTTTTCCCGCGCCTTCTTCTAGGTAATAACCATAGTTGTGTGTTGAAGGATATTCAAACTTGTAATAATCCGTATCATCTAAAGAGATTGTTCCGCGCACAGAGTAATCTCTGCAAGTGAGATTGAAAGTATTTGCGCTTTCAGGCGTATTGTTTGGTTCGCTTTCATAAAGAGCAACAACTCCTGCCGAGCCACCGCAATCTCCATCGCTATTATTATCATTACCGTTGTTGTTTCCATTTTCGTCAGAACTAAATAAATAAAGTTTGCTAAGCCCACCATTAAACAAGTCGTCCTTTCTCAACGGCGTAATTCCGGGAAAAATTGAATGAGGAATTATGAATTCTGCTGGCGCAGTTAATCCTGCTTGCAATCCAACTTCATACTGTCCGTTTTGGTTAAAGCATTTCTCTCCAGTCGCAACCACGCCTAGATAAGGCATAATACCGATTGATGGACCTGCTAATCCGTACACTCTCAAACTAGCCACTGATGCAACACCTGCCATAACTACTCCATCGCCGAGAAAACACAATTCTTCAAGATTAGCGTTAATATTGGAACTCTTTTCTGAGATGGGCTCCCAAGATCCAGATGGTCTTTTTGCACCAACTCTTAAAGAATAACTTCCAGAAGCGTTTGCAGATCCTTCAACTATCGCTCCTACAGAACCTACACCAACCAAGGAAATTTCAAAATCCAACTTTGATACAACAGGCAAAGGTCCGAATTGGTTGTAAAAATAAGCACTCTTTTTAAGCAAAGGTATCGCGAAATCAAATTCCTTGGAAACATCTGAAAATGCCTCAACTCTAATGTTCGATGAAACGGCTCCATCCAAAACTACTTCAAAGTTTTGGTATTTATGATTCTCATTTCTAAAGAGCATAGTAAAATCAGCACGAACATCTACATTTCCCGAAGCAGTCACCAATGTGTTCTCATCATGATACAAAACCTTGTTAAAAGGTTGATTTAACTTAAGGAAGTTTATGTCTTTATCATTTTGGAGTTTGTCGAAGGAAGAACTGGTAGAAACAATCAACCTATCGCTTGAAACGACTTTATTTATGCTCACATCTTTCGTCAAAATCTCCGTCAAACCTCCAACCTTCTTCGGAGAACCAATTCGTTCTTTTAGAAAACCGTCTCCATCAGTCGAAACAATGTAAGGTTTACTCAAATCAATTCCACTCTTGAAATAAATAGTGTCACCTTCAATTCGGTCTATTTGACTCTTACTGACTTTTACAAAATTAACATCTTGATTGTTTGAATTTCCATTGGAATTATTTCCATTGGAATTGCTATTATTATTATTATTATTATTTGAATTGGAATTATTATTCGGGGGAACATCTCCAATGTCAGTTTTACACCCTGGGAAAAAAATAGATGCGACGCTAACAACTGTCGGAAGCAAGAAATTTTTCAACGGGCGGGAAATCAATTTCTCAAGCACACCGTCCATTAGTTATATGTTTATATAAACTTTTCTCAGCAAAGCCCTAATTTCCAAAAACTTTATATATGTCTCCTTTTTCAAAAGAAGATGAAAAGATTATTTTTTGGATTGTTCCTTGTCGGAATTTTTGTTTTCGGAGTCATTCTTCTTTTTTCTGGTGGAAATCCCGGAATTACCGGAAAAGTAATTGCGAGTCAGTCAGAATCCGAAGCGAAAGTTTTTGTCGTCGACAGTTCTCATTTAAGATTTTATATTGATGGAATAGAAAACCCTGATATGGTTGTTAAAGAAGGCGATAAGGTGAGAATAGAGTTTACAAGTTCCGAAGGATTCCATGACTGGGTCATTGACGAATTCAACGTCGCAACGGAAAGAGTAAATCCTGGAGCGGAAACTTCAGTGGAATTCATTGCTGACAAAAAAGGAACATTTGAATATTATTGCGGAGTCGGAAGACATAGGGAAAATGGGATGTTCGGCAGATTTATAGTAGAATAATTTAATAAAATTTATATACTTTTGAAGGCAGACTTTTAGATGTCTTTGGAGAAATTTCTAAAACGCGTGGCTTTAATTGGAGCTTTCTCAGTTTCAGGTTTTCTGGGATGTGACGTCCTTCCACAGCCAAATAACTTAAACTCAAACAATAACCAAAACTTAAACTCAAACAATAACCAAAACTTAA
>CAYXWK010000016.1:0-3481 GCA_964468785.1 Candidatus Woesearchaeota archaeon | reverse complement strand
CTCAAACAATAACCAAAACTTAAACTCAAACAATAACCAAAACTTAAACTCAAACTCTGGTGGTGATTTTTTCAGGGAAGGGGAGTTGATTGTTAGTAACGGATTTAGACCTAACCTCTCTCCAAATGGACAGAAAATTGCTTTCATGAGACTCCATCTGAATGATAATTCTGATCCTTACAACGGACAAACAGATATTTGGATGATTGGAATAAACGGAAACGGGCTAAAACGAGTAACCAATACTCTTGAAGATGAATTTCATCCAAAATGGACTCCTGATGGAAACTATCTGGTTTTTGGAAGAACCGATGGCGACTATTTTTCTCAAGATTCAGGGAAGCTTTTCGCCACAGATTCTAATGGAAATAATGAGTTTCAGTTTTTCGTTAATAATTTTGAAGACGTCAAGGTAAAAGATTTTTGTTTTTATAATGGGAACGACGCAGGTAGTCAGGTGGGAGAAGAGCCTAAGAGAATGCGCAATACATTATACAGAGGAGAAGATGATTCTATTTGGTTAACTCTTGGAGACTATTATAATGTTTCTATAGCATCTACTCTTAAAAGTGAAAAGAGATTTTTTAATTTAAGCTCAAGAGGGCAATCAGATTATATAATAACAAACGATCCAAGCTGGAGAAAAATTGTTCTGTTTGAACCTTTAAGTTTAAAGGAAAAAACAATTCAGGGCAATTATGACTTTCCAATTCCCGCACTTTCACCAAACGGACAAAAAATAATTGCTGGAACTGACGGAGGATTAGACCATGGACTTTATGTGATGAATGTAGACGGAAGTAATCTTCAAAGAGTTACAGATAAAAAAGACCTCGCTCCAAGTTGGGATGGCAAAACTGTAGTTTACACAAGAATAAACAAAAATGCCATTATTGAATCTTTTGAATTTGGAGATTTATACAAAATAAGTTTAAATGAATAGTTTTTATTCTTTCAAAGAGAATAACAATTATCAATACTTGTCCATTTCAGCTTCTTGAACTTGAAGCATCGTCTACTGTTGATGCTATTTTCAGTTAGAGTTGCCTGATGAGTTATACCACATCAAAGAGAAAAGTTATTAAATACTTGAATAGACTTCTCACGCCATGGAAATAAAAAAAGAGGTTCAGGCAACAATAAATGGAAAGCAGAACGGACTCGAAGCAAAAGAATTGCGCGAAGAACTGTTGCTTAATATATTAAAAATTGTCGCGCCCGGAACAAACTTAAGAACTGCAATTAACGGAGCGCTTAAAGCCGGAAAGGGCGGACTTATAGTGGTGGAAAATGAGCTAATTCCTTCAATTATTGACGGAGGATTCAGAATAAACGCGCGTTTTACTCCTCAAAGACTTGTCGAGCTCTGTAAAATGGACGGCGCAATAATTCTTTCAAAAGATTTAAAGAAAATCAATTACGCAAATGTAATGCTCGCTCCCGACAACAAACTTAAAACTCTTGAAACAGGAACACGCCACAAATCTGCAGAAAGAACTGCCAAGCAGACTAATACATTAGTAATCGCAATATCTGAAAGAAGGCACGAAATAACTGTCTATTGCGGAAGAATAAGGTACGTGCTAATGGAAACAGACGAACTTCTCAGGAAAACTAATGAAAACATACAGATTCTTGAAAAACAAAGGGTTGCATACGATTCAAGTGTAAATAAACTCACTCAATTGGAACTGCGCAATCAACCAAGTCTTGAACAGGCTCTAACCACAATTCAGAAAGGAATTCTCATCCAAAAAATAGGAGATGACTTGAAAAAAAACATAATTGAACTGGGAAAAGAAGGAGTAATTCTTAGAACGCGTATAAAAGAAATAATGGCTGGCGTAGAAAAAGAAACAGATTTAGTAGTGAAGGATTACACGAGAGTAGACGTCAAAAAAACAAAAGCCATTTTAGATGAACTTTCTTATGAGGAAATGCTGGAGAAAAAATTTCTACTTGGAGCTCTTGCTTATGGGAACGAGCAACTAACGGAGCAGATAAAGGGCTGGAGAATCCTCTCAAAAACTTCTCTTCCGGAACAGGACATCGCAACTTTGATAAGGGAAACCGGAAGTCTCGGTGCAGCAATTCATTCCGGCAGAAGAATGCATCAGGAAATACTCGGACAGGAAAGGGCGGAAGTTTTTAGAGACGAACTTAACAGAATAAAAATAGGATTTTAACTAAAAACTTTTATATATGATTTAAACTACTCAATCAGGAAGAGGAATTATGAAAAAAAAGTTTTTTTTAAAGAGGATGTTAAAGAATAAATATGCCTACATAATCGTTGCACTTTTTTTGGCAGTCATTGCTTTTTATTTTTTAGCAGATAATTCTTCAACTCCTACCGGGAACGCTGCCTTCGAAGTAACCTTTAACAATCTCCGTGCAGGAGAAAAGTTGGAAGGGAGTATTAATTTCAATATGCGCGAAGGAGAGCTTGTTCCAAAAGATTCTCAAGTCGTAATAAGTTACGCAGGAAAAACAGAAACCCTCTACCTCTCTGAACTTTCGACGGAAAATTCTATTTTTGGAAATTTTTTCGCAGAAAACTCTCAACTATCTGGAAGCGGGGAAGGATATGGAGTGGCCGGAAGCAGAGTTATTATTCCAGTCATTGACTTTGACATGCGCGTTTTCTATCCGACCGAAAAAGATTCATCAGCAGAAACGACCTCTTCTGAAGGAAATTCATTCTCAGAAAATGAAACGGGATCATCACAGGAAGAAGAATCGCAGGAGGAAATATCTACTGACGAAAATGAATCAGAAATTCCCTCTGAAAGCTCCTTTTCAGAAAGCAGTTCTTTAAACACAGAATCTTCAGCAGAAAGTAGCTCAACTGAAAGTGATAGTTCTTCATCAGAATCAATCTCGGGGGAAAGTAGTTCAATAACTGGAAATGTAATAGGAGAAGACAGCTACATAACCTCTGGAAAAGTTAGTTTAAATGAAGAATTCACTTACAACGTCGAAAGCGGGCAGAGGGCGGAAATAGTTTTAGGAAGTGTTAGAGTAGGAGATGAAGTTCTAAGCGAAAACGTTATTTCTTTGAGACAAAGCGGAAACAGAGTTCTAGTGTCTACAAATTATTTTCTTAATCAACAGGGTTTTGGAGAAGATTTTCTCGGAGAATATGTTCTGACAATTTATATCGATATGGCAGATTTAAATTTAATTGCTCAAGACGGAGTGCTGGAAATAAAACTAATCCATAATGGTGTGGAAATTTCTTCAAATAAAAGAACAATTAGAGTTTCTCCGGAAAGACCTGATTTACTAATTTCCGATGAACCTTCAGAAATTTTCGAGGAAATTCCGTCAACGGAAGAGAATTTGATTATCCTTAAAGAAATACCCACGATACGAATTTCTCCCGGAAGTTCAGCCGAACTTAATCTTGAGGAATTTTTCGATGGGGCAGAAAGTTATTCTCTTAATATAGAAAATATTGATGTCAGGGTCGTAGACGGCT